>JBGPJR010000112.1:0-6197 GCA_041485545.1 Terriglobia bacterium | reverse complement strand
CTTGCGGTCCAAAATCTGGCCGAGTTGCGTGCGGGCCTCATCGGGTAGAGTGCGGTTCTGAATGTACGACACTAGAAGGTCCGGGTTCAGATTGGTGATGGCCGTGGTGGTCTCAAAAACCCGCTCTTCGGTGACCGGGAATTTTTCGGTGGCGCGGGGCCCAAGCTTCACTTCAAAGCGATAAGCGGTCGCCGTCGTCTCCGCGGGTTTTTGGTTCAGGACCTTGTAATCGGAGCGGATAGGGTGCTCAATGAGAAGCGTCTTCGGCTCCGCATCCACATTGTTGATGGTGTACGTCTTGGTCTCCACCGCCGCGGTGCGTGCGGTGAGCACGCCGCGCCGGAAGTGCGCCTCGCGCACGATCTGCCCCCCGGACTCGAGCGCGGTGGTCACGCGCGTGCCCAGGGCCACGCCGTAGCTGATCAGGCGCTTGTCGTCCTTTTTCAACGTCTCGACCAACGCCTCGCCCGCATAGGCATTGGCGTCATAGACCGTGATGGGTCCGCCGTCCAGCGTCTTGCCGGTGGAGTTGGTGATCTCCACGGAGTCGAGCGGATTGACCGAGCTCGGGTCGGAGTAGATCAGCAGTTTGCGCGCCGTAACTTTCTGTTGCAGGAACGGCAGCATGGCCGATTCATTCTTGCGCACCGTCACCGGCGTGGAGAAGCTGTATTCGAACAGTTCGCCCAACTCCTGCCCCGCGGCCGTCGCGGCAATCGCGCTGGGCGCGGCTGGTCGGGCGACTGCCTCGGCCATCATGCGGGCCGCAGGCGGAGGAGCTGCACCCATGATTCCTCCCACAACTCCTCCGCCGAGTGCCCTTCCCTCATCCGCTCTGACAGGTTCGTTTGTCTTCGCCTCCTCCTCAATAGCCCCGCCGTACACAATGGGCCCCTGGGCGCGATCTTCCGGCAGCTCTGCAACGGGACGGGTGAGGTAGCGCGGCTCGTACAGGCGGCTGATGAACGAGATGGGGCGTCCGGAGACGAGCGACAACTGCACACTGTTCCAATCCTCGCCCGTGGTGTTGTCCACAATGGCCCAGCCTTCCAGCAGCGGCTCGCCCGTGGCGCCGAACAGCAGCCGGTAGGAGGATTTCCAAACCGGCATGGGAACCATGTAGCTGGCGACGACCTCGCGGGCCTGCGAGCCGGTGGAGTCAATGTAGACGCTCTTCTTGTCCCGCGAGCGCGCGGCGTGCAGCGCCGCCAGATATTCCTGGAACTGTGCCTGCAGGGTTGCATCCACGAAGCGGATGCTGGCGGCAGCGGTGAGGTCCAGGTTGCGGAACTCCCCGGAATCGAGCAGCAGGCTGACCTGCTCGGTCTCCGGGCGCTGCTCCGTGCGCGGAATCACGCGCGCGCCGAGCAGCCGCCCGGTGACGGTTTCGGAGGCGAACTTCAATTCCATCTGCGCGCCTTTGAGCTGATCGAGCACCGCGGCGAGCGGTTGGCCTTCACCCAGCCGGAAAGGGAACTCCGCCAACTTCTTCTCCAGCGGCTCGCTGGAGTCATAGCGCAGGCCGGTGACGCTGCCCGTGCCGGACTCCTGAATAGTCAGCGATTTGAGTACGTCGTTCATTTCGTCGGCCCTGAAGTCCAGTTGCGCGCTCTCGCCGGGCCGCAGTTCGCCCGAGCGCTGGAAATAGCCGACCCCGTGCTTGTACAGCACCACCTGCCGCACCGGAAGCTCTGCGGCCCACGCCGAGCCAGCCAGCAAAATCGCCAACAGCCAGAATGTTGCCTTCATGGTCCCCTCCTGAAACACTCCTTCATCGTCTCACGGTTAGATGGCCAAACGGACCCCTCCGTTCGCTCCGCCCTTACAGAATTAGACACCGAAAGGTGACGTTGTGGGGCCGCGGGTTCTTCTGCTAACATCCCATCGCCAGCGCGGGGTCGTTAGCGAGGCACAGCGATGGGTGCATTTCAGCCACAGCCGGGCGGGGCGGGATCCCCGCAAGTGCGCGACTATATGACGCCCCAGCCGCAGTCGCTCCAGGTGAGCGACCGTTTGCTGGATGCGGTGCTGCTGCTGCGCGGAGCCAATCTGCGGCACATTCCCATCCTGAGCGACGGACGCCTGGTGGGCCTGCTCACGGATCGCGACGTGTGGCGATTTTCTCCCACCATGCTGCTGCCGGTTCCACAGCAGGAGTATAACCGCGTCTTTGAGGAAACCCCGGTGGGCAAGATCATGACCCGCGACCCCGTTACGATCTCCTCCGGCGCGCCGCTCGCCGAAGCCGTGCAACTGCTCTCGCAGAACAAGCTGGGCTGCCTGCCCGTCGTCGACCAGGATCAGTTGGTGGGTATTATCACCATGCGGGATATGCTGCGCGCCTTGGGTGACCTGATCGGCGCTTCTGCCCCCGCACAGTAGCGGCCGGCAGAGGAAACCCTCTTCCGTGCAGCAATCGCTAGGTTAAGAAAAACAAAAGGGCTGGCGAACGCCGCCAGCCCCCGGAAAAGCTAATCGGAAGTTCGTCCCCCCGGCGTCCTGCCAATCAGCCCTTCCGTCTACAGCTCCCACTTTAAGAGCAGCGCTGCTTTCAGCCAATAGCGCGAAAGTAACCTTTTGCGTTAGGACCCCGGTACTGGTGTTTTGCTCGCGAGTCTGCGAGCAAGAGCCAGCGCATGGTAGAATCCGCGTTCGCGCTCTTGCAAAAGGCCATGACACCGATGCGGGACTCATTCAGTTGGGATGCACTGCGGTTCGTGCTGGCGGCGCTGTTGGTGTGGGGTGCCTGCGCTGCTCCGGCAGTCGCGCAAGGACCAGGGCAGTCGCACTCCACGGAATGGGCCGTGGTGACGGGTGGCGCGACCGATCTGCCCGGCGGCGTTCGTGGCGGAGCGTTCTGGGCAGCCCAGCTGCGCTGGGGTAAGGTGCTGACTGCGCCGCACGGGCCGGGTCCACGTCGCGGCACACTCGAATACGCGTTTGAAATCGTTCCCGCCATGGTGCTGCATCAGAATGGAGCGGTGTACGGCGGCGGGTTCAACCCGTTCTTCTGGCAATACAACTTCACCTCGCATCCACGGATCGTTCCCTACTTTCAAGTGGGCGGCGGCATGTTGTGGACCTCGCGCGATTTCCCCGCCGGCACCTCGTCGTTCAACTTCACCCCGCAGGGTGGCATCGGCGCCTACTGGGTGCGCACAGAGCGCAGCACCGTGGCGCTCGGCGTTCGCTTCCACCATATTTCGAACGCGGGAATTACCAAGCCCAATCCCGGCCACAACGCGCTGTATTTCTACGCCGGCCTCTCCTGGTGGCGATAATCCTTTCGGGGTGGGGGGCCCGCGGGATAGGCAGTCGCATCCAAACAGGACGTTTCGGAGTCCGAGAAGCGTCAACGCTGTTATACTGGCACGGTGGGCGCGTAGCTCAGGGGATAGAGCATCTGCCTTCAAGTAAGGAGCGCATGCGGGGAACTGAACCCGTATGCTGGACGCTGCGGTATGCTGGAAACCCGACGGCGCGCTGAATTTCAGAGTCTTGCGACGATGGAACGAGGCGCGGCGGGGCAATCAGCAGGCAACCCCGGCGGGATTCGCAAGGATTTCACGGGGAGTCCTCAGAGACTATGAGCAGCGCGGCTGCGATGCCGAAGATATAGTCCAGCCCCCGCAGGAATGCGGGATCGGTTGCTAAGCAGAGGGTCGCAGGTCCGAATCCTGCCGCGCCTACCAGTTTCCAGTGCCGCTACGGTGCCAGGTTAAGGTGTCGGTCTGGTGCTTTGGCGGAACTCTCCATGATGCCGGCAATGATATGCGCATCCAGCAGCGCGGCCGGCGTTGTCTAATTGGTATCATTTCCTGCCAGTTCCACTCCGGCCGGAAGCCTTCCTGATATACTGGCGATGAAAGCGGCGCTGGCTTACGCGTCAAGCCGCGCTGCAGAGGACCGGATTCTATGATCGAGACCCGCCAGGTAGTGTTGCGTTGCGGCATTTGCCGGACGCAGCGACCCTTCAACCTGAACATGAGCCAGCTGCGACGTCTGGCGGAAGGCTTTCCGCTTCAGTTGCATTGCAGCTTCTGCAGCTCTCCGCAGTACTGGACGGCGATTGAGCCGATCGATATGGACGCGGTGTCGGCCAAGCCGACCCAGTCCAAGAGTATCCTGCTGGTGGATGATGACGACCTGATCCTCAAGCTGCTGCAGAAAGTCCTGGAGTCGTGGGATGCCCATATTGAGGTGGCAGTGAACGGAAAGGATGCACTCTCCAAGCTGGCCTCCCGCAGTTTCGATCTGATGATCTGCGACGTCCTGATGCCGGAAATGAGCGGCCAGGAACTGTTCCGCCACATCCAGGATAATGCCCTGCTCCCCCCCGAGCGCATTCTGTTTCTCACCGGCGACAAACGGTCGCAGCTCAAAGAGTTCCTCGACAGCACCGGCTGTTACTACCTCTACAAGCCAATCCAGTTTCTGGAGTTTTCCGGGCACGTGCAGGCCGTGCTCGCGCGCGAAGCGACCTCCGGGTAAGAATCTACCGCCTTCCGGGCGCCTCCCCACGCACCAGGTCGTCAAACGTCTCGCGGCGCCGCGCCAACTGCCAGCGGCTTCCCTGCACCAGGACCTCAGCGGGACGCGGCCGCGCGTTGTAGTTGGAGCTCAACGCGAAGCCATAAGCGCCCACGGTAAAGATGGCAAGCAGATCTCCGGGCTGCGTGAGGGGAAGTTTACGGTTCCGCGCAAAGAAATCGCCGCTTTCACAGATGGGCCCGACGACGTCGACCGGCACGGTTTCTCTCGCCCGGCGCCTCACCGGCCGAATCTCATGATAGGCGCTGTACAGGGAAGGCCGAATCAGGTCGTTCATAGCCGCGTCCACCACGATGAACTTCTTGCGACCGGTGGTCTTGAGGTGGACCACGCGGGTAACCAGAATGCCGCTGTCGGCCACCAGGGCCCGGCCCGGCTCCACCAGCACCTTCAATCCGATGCCCCGGACACACCGCAAAATGCTGCGGCTGTAGGCGGCAATGGAGGGCGGCGCATCATCGGCGCGATAGGCTACCGCCAAGCCTCCGCCAGCATCTAGAAGCTGCACGGGAAAACCTTCCCGCTGCAGCCGGCTGGCCAGAGCAACTATCTTTCCGACGGCCTGCTCAATGGGGCGCAGGTCGCTGATCTGGGAACCGATGTGGCAGCTTAACCCGACCAGCCGCAGGCCTGGCCAATGGTGCGCTTCGCGGTAGAGCTGCTCGGCGGCTTCCATCTCGATCCCGAATTTGTGTTGCCGCAGGCCCGTAGCGATGTGCGGGTGCGTGCGGGCTTCAATATGGGGATTCACCCGGAGAGCCACCCGAGCCGTTTGCTGCAAGCGGGAGGCGCGCTCGCTCAGCAAGCGCAGTTCGCTTTCCGACTCGCAGTTGAACAACAAGATCCCGGAACGCAGGGCGTAGTCGATTTCCTCAGCGGTCTTGCCAACGCCGGAAAAAACAACCCGGTCGGCGCGCCCACCTGCTTGCAGGACCCGAAACAACTCTCCGCCGGAAACAATGTCGAAGCCAGAGCCCAGCCGCGCTAGCAGCCGAAGCACTTGCAGGTTGCCATTGGCCTTTACGGAATAGCAAATCATGTGCGGGTAGCGGCCGAAGGCGCGGTTGAACTTGCGATAGTGTGCCGCGATCTGGTTGGCGCTATAAATATAAGCTGGCGTGCCGATCCGCTGTACGACCTCAGCGACGGAAACGCCCTCGCAAAAGAGTGCCCCGTCGCGGTACCGAAAGGCCGCGGGGCTCGGCGCGCGCCGCACGATCTTCATGCCTCTCCCTTTCTGCCGCAGGAGGTCAGCCAAATTCTCACCTTCCTAGTTTGACCGGAAGCCCCCTTGCGCCACTGTAGCCTACACGATACTCTGCAGCAAGAGGCGGTCGTCGATCTCTTCGCGGTGACATGAGGAGCGGGTCTTGAGCAGAAAGCGATATGCGCTGGCTGGTCTGGTTGTGATCGGGCTGGCTATCATCTTCGCCTTGATCTCTTTCCTGCAGGAGAACTGGGGCGCGGACCAAGCACCGGGGGTTTTAGAGCGTTTGGTGGCACGTTGGTTTCTGAGCGGCGCCCGTGCAGCGCAGGAAAACCAGGCCAACCCGCTTCCACCCACCCCGGAGAATTTGCAGGCGGGCGAAGACCTTTATCAGAAATACTGCGCCTTCTGCCATGGCGTGCCCCAGCAACCAGCCCCG
>JBGPJR010000111.1:0-6256 GCA_041485545.1 Terriglobia bacterium | reverse complement strand
CTTTCGAGGGCGGCAAGCTGCGGGAGTTCGTAGCGGGAGTTACGGGCGGCCGCCGGGAAATGGGCGCAGGCGGGCCCTTGCCGGGACAGCGCTTTCTGGACCCCGCCGTTCTCGCGCGAATCGCGAACCTGCAGCTTACGGCTCGCGTGGTTGTGGATGGGTTCCTCGCCGGGCTGCATCGCTCGCCGCACCCCGGCGTCAGCATTGATTTCCGAGAGTACCGGCCGTACAGTCCGGGTGATGACCCGCGCGAGATTGACTGGAATGTGTACGCTCGTTCGGACCGTTACTACCTCAAGAAGTATCACGGCGAAACGAACACGCAGATGCACTTGGTGGTGGATGCCAGCGCCTCGATGGGTTACCGCTCGCACAACGGCCATCCCACCGGAGTGACCAAGTTTGGGTACGCCTGCATGCTGGCCGCTTCGCTAGCACACTTTGCCACGCATCAGAGGGATTCCTCGGGCTTGATTCTGTTCGACACCGAGATTCGCGACATCGTCCCGGCGCGCAGTCGCGAGGGTCAGTTGTCCCGCATTTTGCATGCTCTGGACCGCGCGCAGCCGGGCAAAGGGACTGACCTGGCAGCCTCTCTGAAGGCCGTTCGCGGATTCCTACGGCGACGCGGCTTGATCGTCCTCATCTCGGACTTTTACGAGGCCCCCGAGAAAGTCATGGACGCCATTCGCGAACTGCAGTTTGGCGGCAACGATCTCATCGCGTTCCACGTGCTGGATCCCTCGGAGCTGCAGTTTTCCCTCGACGGCCCGGTATTGCTGGAAGACTTGGAAACGGAGGAGCGGATCGAGATTGTGCCGGAGGCGGTGGCGGCGCGGTATCAGAAATTACTTCAGGAACACATCGCGGCCCTGGGCCGGGAGTGCCGCGCCTCGCGAATCGATTACCAGGTCATGGACACCGCGCGGCCTCTGGATTACGCTCTGTTCACGTATCTTTCCGCGCGCCAGC
This sequence comes from Terriglobia bacterium, assembly GCA_041485545.1. Taxonomy (GTDB): domain Bacteria; phylum Acidobacteriota; class Terriglobia; order 2-12-FULL-54-10; family 2-12-FULL-54-10; genus DATMAF01. The sequence continues at coordinate 5,284 of JBGPJR010000111.1, read as the reverse complement.
GAAGGCGCTGAGGCGCGTTCCACCTGGGGCGCCGCCGCAGGATTGAAAAGCGATGCAGTTTCTCTCGCCATGGTTCTTGCTCGGGGCGCTGGCCGTGGGAGTCCCCATTTGGGTCCATCTGATCCGGCGCGAGCAGGCCGAACGCCTGCCGTTCAGCTCGCTGATGTTTCTGCGGCGGGTGCCCATCAAATCGGTGTCGCGCCAGCGGCTGAAGCACCTGGTCCTGCTGGCCAGCCGCGTCCTGCTGATTCTGCTGATCGCGGCGGCGTTTGCACGGCCGTACATTCGCGGAATGACACGGGCGGCGCTGAACACCGGAGCACAGAAGCGGCTCGCCATCTTGCTCGACACCTCCATGAGCATGCAGGCGGGCGAGCGCTGGCAGCGCGCGCTGGATGCCGCCCGGGATGCGATTCGAGGTCTGGGCGAACTCGATCAGGGACAGATTGTCACGTTCAACGCTGAATTTCAGATTCAGAACCTGCCGACCTCGGACAAAGCTGCTTTACTAGCCACGCTGGACTCCTTGACGCCCACGGCATCCACCACTTCCTATGAACACGCCTTCCGCGCCATCGAACGCCTGCAGGAGGACTCCGACCGCCCGCTGTCGGTGGTGCTGATCTCTGACCTGCAGAAGTCCGGACTGGGCCCCTCCGGCCAGATGCTCACGCCCCCCTCCGTAGCGGAATTCCGCCTCGTAGATGTGGCCAGTGAAACGGCCCCCAACTGGGCCGTGGAAGACGTCCGCGTGTTGCCACGCATTTTCCGCAGCCGCTATCCGGAGCGGCTGCGCGTGAACCTTCGCGGCTACGGAACCGACGCAGCCTCACTAGACGTAGTCCTGTCGCTCACCGGAAAGGTCCTGCAGCGAAAGACCGTTTCGGTTCCCGCCTCCGGGATCGCCACAGCGGAGTTTGACAGCTTTGATGTGCCCGTCGGTGTGAACCGGGGGGAGGTGCGGATCATCCTCCCCGCCGGGGCATCGGACGCGCTGCCTCTAGATGACTCCTACCGCTTTACGCTGGAGCGCCGCGAACCTTATCGGTTGCTCTTTCTGAGAGAAACAGGCGAAGACCGTGAGTTATACTATTGGAGAAACGCGCTGGGGGCCGAGGGGGACTCGCCGTGGCAACTGGACGCGCGAAGCCCCGGGGAACGGCTCTCTGTCCCGGTCAGCCAGTACGCGGCCGTCATTCTCAGCAACGTCGGCCAGCTTCCTGAATCGCTGGCGGCGGATATTCGGGCGCTGGTCGAGAAAGGCGGGGGTTTGATCATCACCGCAGGGACTCGGCTGCCGAGCCCACCACTGGAACAGCAACTGGTGGACCTATGGCCGGCCCATGCCACGGAGAAGCGCATGCTGACCCGCGACACAGAGCGGCTGATCCTGCTCGGCAACTTTGAGAGGGACCATCCGGTGTTCCGCGACTTGGCGAAGTCCGGCGCGGAGTCTCTGCGCAGCGTGGAAGTTTACGCCTACCTGCAACTGCAGCCCGACAACAAGGTCCTGCTGCGCTTCGCCAATGGCGACCCCGCGCTCGTGGAGAAGGCCTGGGACCAAGGGCGCGTTCTCTTGTTTGCCTCTTCCTTCGATAACATCTGGAGTGATTTCCCGCTGCACCCGGTCTTCATCCCCCTGCTGCACCAGCTGGTGCGCTACGCGGCGCAGCTTCCGGCTGACCCGGCGGCCTACCGGATTCCTAGCACCATCTCGCTAGCCCCGTTCCGCCGCGGCCAAGTGGGAACCGCAAGCTGGGACGTCATCGGACCGGACGGCAAGCGTGAGGTGCCTCTGGAGGAGGAGCGGCGGCCGGACTACCTCGTCCTGCGAACCCCCGGCTTCTACGATCTGCGGATGCGCAACGGGGAGTATCTGTTTGCCGCCAACCCGGACCCGCAGGAATCCGATTTGCAGCCGCTGCCGCAGGAAGACCGCTCGCTGTGGGCAACGGCCGCTCGTAGCGCCACGCAGGGAGCGGTTGCGGCGGGACCGACGGAATCAGAAAAACGACAGGCCATCTGGTGGATTCTGCTGCTGCTGGCGCTGGCCGTGGCGCTTGCGGAAATCTATCTGGCGAATCCCTTTCTAGGACCGCGGAGATTGCGAGTCAGCTCTGAGACGCTGAAGGAGAATCCGTATGTCAATCCATGAGCAGGTGCGGCATTATCTGAGCCAGGTGCGCCGCCGGCTGCGCCTGCAAACGGCGGCTCGCGGGCTGGGCATCTGCGGACTCACGGCGCTACTGGCGACCCTGCTCGCCGTGCTGGGTGCCAATGTGTGGAAGTTCTCCGACACCGCGGTCGCCGTGGCGAGCGCGTTTCTCTGGATGGCGCTGCTCGGCACGCTGGCCTGGTTCCTCGCCAAACCCCTGCTTCGCAAGATTAGCGACGCTCGGATTGCCCGCTTTGTGGAAGAGCAGCGCCCTGAATTCCGCGATGGCCTGGTTACCGCCGTGGATTTGGGCGACCAGGCGGTGACGGACCCCAGCGCTCGGCTGTTCGGACAACTGGTCGCGGAAGACGCTCTCCGGAGAACACCGCAGGCCGCTCCGGGCCATCTCATTGAGCCTCGGCGTATCCTGCGGCCCTTGATTTGGGCCGTGGGTTCTGTCGCAGCGATTCTGCTGCTCGGCGTGTTCGGCCCCGGAATCTTCCGCTACGGCACCAAGGTGCTGTGGGTGGGCTGGGCGCAAGCCAAAGTAAACCCGCTGTACCAGATTCAGGTTACGCCCGGCGATATCGTGATCGGACGGAGCACGGACCAGGAGGTCGTGGCGCAGCCTGAGGGGTTCTTGCCGCAAGAGATGCACCTTCACGTTCTCTATTCCAAGGGGGCCGACTGGGAGTCTGCGGGGATGCTTCCGGGCGAGCGGGGCGGAAGTTTCCATTTCCTCCTGATGAACGTTCAAGAGCCGCTGCAGTACTACGTGGAATCCAATGGCATCCGGTCCTCCCAATACAAGATGGACGTCATCGCTGTGCCGCGGGTGGAGCGGATGGAGGTTCGTTACCACTATCCGGCCTACAGCGGGCTAGCCGACACGGTCGAACAACGAGGGGGCGACATCATCGCGCTGAAGGGGACGCAGGTTACACTGACGGTGCACACCGATGCCCCCTCGCCCGGCGGAAAACTGGTGCTTGATAAAGGCGATGCGCTCCAACTCCGAACGCTGGATAACCAACAGTTACAGGCCACCTGGACGCTCTCGCAGGACGCGCTCTATCACGTCGTGCTGCAAGATCACCTGGGACGGGAGGCCCGTGCCAGCACGGAATACCTGATGCAGGCGGTTGCCGACATGGCTCCCAGCGTGCGGCTCACGCGTCCGGGGCGCGACCTGCAGCCCACCCCGATTGAGGAGGTGGTGATCGGCTTTGAAGGCCAGGACGATGTGCGGCTGGCGGACCTCAGCCTGCACTACTCGGTCAACGGCAGCGCGGAAAAGACCGTACCGCTGGTGCACAACGGAACGGGGCAAACTGCTTCGGGAACCGATCTGCTCGCGCTCGAGAATTTTTCTCTCGTGCCGGGAGACTTGATCACCTATTACGGCGTCGCCAAAGATGCCGCTTCCAACAGCATCTCCACGGACATGTTCTTTTTGCAGGTGCGCCCCTTTGAGCGGTCGTACACGCAGGCGCAGTCCTCCGGTGGAGGTGGTGGCGGCGGCCAGGGCCAGGAAGATACCTTCCTTTCGGAACGGGAAAAGGAAATCGTTTCCGCCACCTGGAATGTGTTACGGTCCAAGGACAAACAACAGTCCGACCAACTGGTGGATGCGGCGCAGGTGCTCAGCACCGTGCAGCGCTCCCTCGCCGAGCAGGCCAAGACGCTCGCCGGCCGGCTGGACCGCCGCGAGCTCACGGGCGTCAATGACGAATTCGCAGGCTTGGCGGAAAACCTTGGGAAAGCGGTGGAGGCCATGGGGCCGGCGGCGGATTCGCTCGAGAAGCAGAAGTTTCAGGAGGCCATCGCTTCCGAACAGACGGCTCTGCAATATCTGCTGCGCGCCGAGGCCACGTACCGAGATATTCAGGTCGCCTTCGGGAACCAGGGTGGCGGCGGCGGTGGAGGCGGCAACGCCGGGCGGGACCTCACCGATCTGTTTTCCCTGGAGCTGGACACCAGCAAGAATCAGTACGAAACGCTGAGCCAGCTTTCCACCGGCCAGAATAATGCCGAGATGCAGGACATGATGCGCAAGCTCCAGGAGCTGGCGCGGCGCCAGGAAGAACTGGCCCGTCAGGACCGGCAGAACCCGCAAGACTCCATGCGCGCCGCCAACCGCTGGGAACAGGAGATGCTGCGCCGTGAGACGGAAGACCTGGCGCGGCGCCTGGAGCAGCTCTCGCGGCAAATGAACTCTTCGCAGATCGGGCAGGCGAGCCGCTCGCTGTCGCAGGCCGCGCGCGACATGCAACAGGCGGGCCAGCAAGCGGGGCAGCAGGGCCAGGGCGGCCAGCAGTCCGGGCAGCAGGGGAGTCAGCAAGGTGGCCAGCAGTCCGGAAGCCAGTCGGCATCATCGAGCGGCGGCAGCTCGGGCAGCTCCGAGCAAGCGCGCGCCCTGGAGCGGCTGCGCGAGGCCGGCCAGGCGCTCTCGGGTCAGCAGAGCCAATGGGACGAGCAGAAAGTTCAGGAGCTTGGTCAGAAGGCGGACGAACTCGCCAAGCTGCAGCAAGGCGTGGTGGATCAAACGAAGCGCCTGGGGCAGCAGGGCCAGCAGCAAGGCCAACCGCAGAGCCAGGGCCAGAATGGTTTCGGCCAGAGCGGCCGGAGTCAGCGCCCCAGCGCTCTGACGCCTGAGATGCGGCAGACCATGGAACAGATGATGAGCGACAAGAGCGACTTACTGGATCAATTGCGAGATCTGGAGCAGCAGATCAACCAGTCGGCCGCCCGTATGGCGGGCACGCAGCCGGAAACAGCCAAGGACCTGCGCGGCGCCTCCTCCTGGATTCAGGACGAGCGCATGGCGGATAAAGTACGGCAGGGTGCCTGGCTTTCGCAGCAGGGACTGTACCCTACCGCGGGTCCCGTGGAAGAGGACCTGCGCGCCGGTCTGGAACAACTGCGGAGCCGCCTGCAGAACGCGCAGCGCTCCTTGGCTGCCGGGGGCGGAGCCGATGACAAGCTGCAGCAAGCGCTGCGAACTGCCGAGCGGGTTCGACAGGGACTGGAGTCTCTGGGCGCTCAGCAAGATGATCAGCAAGGGCAACGCGGCCAGGCTGGCCCGCAGCAAGCCCAGGGCAACCCGCAGGGGCAGCAAGGGCAGCAAGG
>JBGPJR010000110.1:0-6266 GCA_041485545.1 Terriglobia bacterium | reverse complement strand
TATGGTCCTTTTCAGCGGGGTGAGCCTGTTTGCCCAGTTTGCACCTACGGGGACCACGAATCTGCAGGTCAACGTCGGTGTGGAAGCGGGCATCCGGGTGGACACCGCCAACACTACCCTGTCTTCGGCCGGCAGCTTTGCCAACTATACGGGGAGCACCGACTTCACTTACAAGATTCGGACCTCTGCGGGAGGTTCCGGAACGATCACCATGCAGATCACCTCGGACTTCGCGCCGGCCGGTGGTCCTTCGGTAGCCGCACCGCCCGATCCGGCCGATACGCTGACCTATACCTGCGCGATGGCCGCTCCGGGAACGGCTTGTGCGGGCAGCCAGACTGCCGATACGGCCTCCCAAACGGCCGTGGCGACATTTGGCGGCGACGCGCACTCCACCCGGCTGGGCAACAGTCCGAACTCGGTCGGCTGGACGCTGGTCAACGATCCGATGTACGACACCGGCGCTTACAGCGCGACCGCCACGTTCACAATCAGCGCGACGTAGTCGCCCTCAGGGGCGGCAAGACGGAGTTCTCATGCGATATCACAGCGGGCACTCATATTGGAAAAAAGCTGGGCTGACAGCTTTGGCAAGCGTTCTGGCAATCAACGGAGTTCCCCCGGCCCATAGTGATGTCGTCGTGGTAACGCAGACCTTGCAGGCACAGCTTGCGGCTGTGGGAAAGGTCTCCGCGCCCGCCTCACTCACCCTCACTCCCACCGGGACCGTTTTCAGCCCCTTTGCAGGGTCGCTGACCTTACGCTACCGCGTCCGAAGCGCCCCGTCCGGGTCGGTGAGCACGCTCACTGTCCAGGCCACGGGAAATTTCAGCCCTTCCGGTGGACCCAATATCTCCAACAACGGGTTGACCTACACCTGTGCCAGCGCCACGCTCGGCACTCCCTGCAGCGGCAATCAGACCATGAGCCTGGCGTCCCAGACCAGCGTCACCGCCATTCCGGCGGCGGCCTGCACGGGAGGCGGCGCGCCCTGCAGTACGGCCGATCCGAACAGCGTCAATCTCAACGTAACTCTAGACAATGATCCCGCGTACAAAGCGGGCAGTTACACGGCCGCGATCACGTTCACGATTTCGGTCCTGTGAAGGACCTGGAAAGGCGTTTGCTAATGGCGCCAAGATCCGACTCCCTTCGCGGAGAGTCCCGCGGAACGATCTGGCTGGCATTGCTGATGGTCTGGCTGGCGCACGCGCTGGCTCCGCTAGCCCATGCGGCCACCCAGATCCACAGTGTATCGGTGACGCCGGCGGCCATTACGTTTCTAGCAAACGACCCCGATCTGGCGTTCGTGCCCGGGAACGTCAGCGGCACGATCGCGTTCCGCACGACCGGCGGCGCTACCACGCGCACCTGGCGCGTGGATGTCCAGGCGACCACCGGAAACCTGGCGAGCTGTCCCAGTACCATCCCGGTCAGCCGGATTCAGGTGTCCTGCGTAAGCGCCACGTCCGACAATGGCGGCACCGGCTCCTGCGGCGCCCCGTTTTCGCTCTCCACCACTCCACAGACCATTGCCAGCGGCACAGAGGGCACCGGCAACGCGACGCCGTATACCATCACGCTTAACTTTTCGTTTCAGGATAGCTGGCAGTACATTGCCACCACGTCGCCCTGCACCGTCAGCCTGACGTATCAAATCGTCGCCAATTAGGAAGGAAACAATGAAACGCGGAATTTTACCTTTACTACTCGTACTGCTGGGAAGTTTTCCAGCCCACGCCGAATTGGGAATCGCGCTGGCGCCCATGCGCATTGAGATTCAGCTGCCGCCCGGAGGACAGTACACCGATAGTCTGCGGCTCACCAATGATGCCGCCGCAGCCGTGCGCATCCGGTCGGAGCTGCTGGACTGGTTCATTGATGAAACCATGACGCCGCAGTTCGCCGACCGCTACGACCAGGAGAAGGAGTTCTCCTGCCGGGACTGGCTGCAGCTCAATCCCCGCGAGATGGACATGGTTCCGAACGGCACGTTCCGGGTTCGTTACACATTACGCGTGCCGCAGGAGACGCCGCAAGGAGAGTATCACTGCGGCGCCGGGTTTGTGACTCTGCCGCCGCTCCACGCCGATCAGCCGGCCCTGGGCGTGAGCATCGCCGTGCGGGCCGTCGCGGCCTTCTATGTCGTTGTGGGCAACCCCGCCAGCGGGCCTGCCTTGCGAAATCTTTCCCTTCGCAGTGCTTCGGATGGCTCCTGGGAGGCTGTCGCCCAGTTTGAGAACCAGGGCCTGCGTCACTACCGGATTCAGGGATTCGTGGAAGTTGTGGACGCCAAAGGCCAGGTCGTGGAGCACGATGAGTACCCGCCCATTCCGGTGCTGCCCAAACGGCTGCAGGCATTCCCCATTCGGTTGAAACAGGAGTTGCCGCCGGGGACCTACGTGCTGCACTCGCAGGCGGATGTCGGGCTCCCGGAAATACTGGAAGCCTCTACGCGCCTGGTGGTGGAGGCTCCGACCGCAAACAAGAAATGAAGCGACTTCTGGCCTTCCTGATGGGCTGGTTTCTGTGGCTGGGATGCGCGTTGCCGGCATCCTCACAGAGCGTTGTGGCTTCGACCAACCCCGAGCGGCGGGGAACGGGAACGCTGAGCGTCGCGTACCAGAGCTATTACAACCGCATCAACGGGACTACGGTTTCCAACATTCAGGGGACGGAGTTGTCCTTCCGCCATTTCTTTCCCCGCTCCGGTTTGCTCAGTGTGCAATTGGAGCCGGTGAGTCACGGAGGCGCTTTCGGTCTTGGAGAGAATTACGTCCATTGGGACGGGCTGCCCTGGCAAGGGCGGCACTGGGATTTCGCCGCCGGGGACTTTCACGTCGCCACCGCCACGATTCCGAGCCTGTTCACAAATCTGAATCTTCCCCAACTCTCGCTGCGCGGGGGACAAGCCACAGCGCGCACCGACAACTGGAGTTCCTCCTTCTATTACGGAAAGGAAACGCTGTCGCAGGGAAATCGTGTGCCCTACCGCGTGGTGGTGCCGCAAAACGCCCTGGGTTTTGACACTGCGGGCCATCCCGCCGACCGGCTCCAGCTCGGCTTCCGGCTCCTGCACTTGGCCTCGTCGCCGGCCCGGGTGGCGGAGGAGCGGTTATTCTTTCCGAACAACCGTCGCTTTACGCAGAGCACATCCTTCGCGACACAAGCCCGTGTGCGACTGAACGACTCATTAGACTGGTACACGGAAGCTGCCCTCGGCAGCGTCGCAACCTTGAGTCCTTCCGTGGCACGGCGCTCTCCGCTTTCGATGGTCTTTGGCCCGGCCCTGCATACAACCCGTTTTTCGCTTAAGGCGAACTACACCAACCAGGGGACCGGCTACCTGCCGGTGCTCGGCTATTACGTCGGCGACCGGCGTGGTCCGACTGTAGAAGGCTTGCTTCGCCTGGGGCCGGTGACGTTATTTGGAAACTGGATCCAGGCCAGAAACAACCGCGAGCACGACATCTCGGCTACCGATTTTGACAGCCGCCAGGCCAGCGGAGGCTTTCAGGTGCGTCTGCCCTCAAACCTGATGGTGAACGCCTCGGTCTCCAAGATTCATCTGGAGAGCCGCTCTGCGGAAACCGGGTTTCAAATCAGCGACAACCGCCAGTTGCAACTGATGGTGGCGAAGCCATTGGCTCGCCATAACTTGCATGCGACCTGGCAGCGCACGGACAGCGAGTCGTTGGGAGCCGGACAACGATTGAATTTCGTAGAGCTGGAAGATAACTATACTTGGAAGCGTCTTTCAGCAGGTGGCGCAGTTCGCTGGCAGCGGCTCGCCACCGTGGAACGGAAGGACAGCCTGTTCTTCCGCAATTCGATCCAGTTACAGCTCCGGCATCTGAGTCTCTACGGCTACTGGGAACAAGGCAAAGACTTGGCAAACGAGACCTTATTTGCCACCAACTTTTCCAGCACCTCCGTGGTTGGGATGTCCTGGGTGGCTCCGGGCGGGACCAACGTTCGTCTGGAAGGCTTTCGCAACCACCTGCACAGCGAGCTCAATCCAGAGAGCCTGTTTGTGCTGGGAAACCGCGGGATCGCTCCGGGCAGTCTGCTCAGCCAGTCGAACGACTGGAGTGTCTTTCTCCGCGTGGTGCGGGAGTTCGAGTGGGGCGAACCGATGCGGCTGGACTCCCAGGGGCGCCCCGCCGAGGAAGCTCCGCTCACGGGGACACTGGCTGGATACGTAAGGCTGCGGACGCTGGCCGGGGAATCGGGGGCACCGGATGTCTGGGTTCGAACCGATTCCGGAGTGGCGATTCAGACCGATGCCCAAGGGCATTTCACAGCGCCAAACGTACCGCTGGGAACGCGCACCGTAGCGCTCGACCTAGACCGCCTCCCCGCCGACCTCAATCCGTCCGGCCCGAGCGAAGTGCCGGTACAGGTGAACTCCGGCCGGTTCGAACGGATCGAGTTGGAGGTGACCCCGCTGCAATCGGTGGAGGGTATCGTACAGGGTCCCGACGGCCAACCAGCCGGGCCGGGCATCGTGTTGCGCTTGCAGCCGGGCGGCCTCTATACCAGCACGGACCTGCTCGGCCGCTTCGGCTTCTACAATCTCCCCGAAGGCGACTACGAAGTGCGGCTGGCTGTGGAGACGCTTTCCGAGCCGGGCAGCGTGGTCCCAGTCGCCACAGTGCTGGCAGCCGTCCGCTATGGCATTCCCGCTGAGCCCGTGGTGTTTCAGTACGCCGTCGTTCAGCCGCCCCCGAAACCCACCAGGAAAGTGGTCGTCGGGGTGCAGCAAGTCGTTCCCGGTTCGCGCCAGCCGGTCGAAGCCACCCGCAAGGGCCGGGGCACTGTTCGCACGACAGCGCAGGGCGTTTCCAAGATTCCCAAACCTGCCGCAAGCCTTCCTGCGTCCACCGTCGGAGCGAAAGCTTCTCGCGGCCGGGTAATCGGCTCCACCGGCTCCCTCCAGCAACCCGTCCTGCGTTGAAGCCGCAGCGAGAGCCCGCTGGAATCAGGAGAATCTGAGAACGCGGGCGCTAAGCAGATTTCAGGAGCTGCCGGAATCGCTCCCGGAAGTGCTGGATCTTCGGGTCGATGATGACTTGGCAGTAGGGCTGGCCGGAGTTGGCGCGGTAATATTGCCGGTGATACCGCTCTGCCTCGTAAAAAGTTTCCAGGGGCTTCAACTCGGTCACGATGAGTTTGCGGAACTGAGGGGATATCTCGTTCAGGAGCGTTTCGGCTTCTCGTTTTTGCTCTTCGTTCGCGTAGAGAATAATGGAGCGATACTGCGAGCCCACGTCGTGTCCTTGTCGGTTGGGCGTGGTCGGATCATGCGTCGCGAAAAACACCGTGAGAAGATCCCGGTAGGAGATTTGCGCCGCATCGAATTCGATCCGGATAGCTTCCGCGTGGCCGGTGCTGCCGGAGCAGACCTGCTCATACGAGGGGTTCTGGACCTGCCCGCCCGCGTATCCCGGCATCACAGACACCACGCCGCGGAGCTGATCGAAGACCGCCTCAGTACACCAGAAGCAGCCTCCGCCGAAAACCGCCTGCTCAGTTTGCTGCGCCATTTGCCTTCCTGAAACTATCCCATCAGCAGGCTGCCCGGAACCTCCCGGCCGATCTGTTCGATCTGGGCCTTGGAAATTCCATTGGCCATCAGCTCCGTGACGTACATTTGGAGGCCGTCGGCATGTGACGGGTTGCCGCTCTGCCCCAGATCGGTCCCTAGAACAAAATGTTGCGGCCCGATGGCCCGGATGGCCTCCACGCTTTCCTGGATGCGTACCTGACGCCAGGCGCGCATCCAGGGGAGATGGGCTTGGGGTCCCATCAGCGGCCCTGCCGCGCATAACTCCAGCTTGGCGCCCAGGGCGGCCGCCCGCTTCATCTCGTCCAGAGACATATTCACGACCTCGAACTGGCAATGGGTGACAATGATCCGCTCCACGCCTTGGTCGCGCGCCGCGGCAATCACGGCCAGGGCCTCCGTGGGTGAGAGGTGGCCCGTGTTCACCACCAGTTTCTGCTCCGCGCAAATTTTCAGCACGGCGCGCACGGACGGCAGCACCTGGCCCTCGGGCCCGAGCACTTTGATTCCCTCGGGGGCGTCCTTGAAATGTTTGACGTGATGATCGGCATCAATGCTCGGAAACCAGACGCTGCGCCCGTATCCTCCCGGCATCCTCCACATCCACCGCACTGCGTCCGGGTTGATGCCGCCCACGGCCGCGTTGAGAGCAATCCCGCCACAGACCTGGATGCCCGCCAGAGGCTTGCGCACAAACCAG
>JBGPJR010000109.1:0-6283 GCA_041485545.1 Terriglobia bacterium | reverse complement strand
GTCAGTTTCACGCCGCAGTCCAAAGGGTTGCGGGAATACACCGTGTCCATCGTGCCTTCCCGCGACGAGCCCATCCCGCAGAACAACTCCCAATCGCGGCTGGTGGAGGTGCAGGACCGTCAGGCCAAGGTGCTCTACATCGAGGGGGAGCCTCGCTGGGAATACAAGTTTATCCTCCAGGCGCTAAAACAGGAGCCCAGCCTGCGGCTGGCCAGTCTGCTGCGTACTTCCCAAAACAAGTTCTACCGCCAGGGCATCGAGAGCGAGGATGAGCTGCAAGAGGGCCTGCCGGAGCCCAAGAAGCTGTTCCAGTATGAAGGACTGATCATTGGCAGCATCAGCGCGTCTTTCTTCTCGCCGGAACAGCAAAAAAGCATCTACGAATTTGTGAGCCGGCGCGGCGGCGGAATCCTCTTTCTGGGAGGGCGCGAAGCGCTGGCAGCGGGCGGCTATCAAAACTCTTCGCTGGCGGACCTCCTGCCCGTGGATTTGCAAACCCGCTCCGGCCCAGCCACCTTGCTGCGCACTCCCGCCAAGTTCCAGCTCACCGCGCGCGGCTGGGAGCAGTTGCAGCTCTCCGACCAGGAAGCTGCCAACAAGCAGGACTGGGACAAGCTTCCGCCGCTGGGGACCTATCAGCTCACCGGCGAACCGAAGCCCTGCGCAGTGGTTCTGGGCGAAGCGGTGCCGGAGGACGGCCAGCACCACCCCGTCCTGGTCTCGCAGCGGTTTGGCCGCGGCCGGGCCCTGCTTTTTGCTACCGATGGCTCCTGGAGCTGGCGGATGGAGCTAGCGTCCACCAATCATTCGCATGAAATCTTCTGGCGCCAGCTTCTGCATGGGATGATCAGTGAGACGCCCCCGTTCGTCGGTATTTCCGCAGAAAAGAGCCTCTATGCGGACGAAACCAAGGTGAGGCTGGTGGCTCAGGTATACGACGAGGATTTCGAGCCCGTAAACGCAGCCGTGGCCGTGGCCACGATCCATTCGCCGGACGGCAGCACGCACGAGCTTACCTTGCAGCATTCCATCCAGGAGGAGGGCGTCTTCTGGGGTGAGTGGGATGCCGCACCGACCGGGGTCTACAAAGTGGACCTGGATGCGCAGTTTGGCGGAAAGTCAATCGGCACCGCGACTTCCTATTTTCAGCGCACCGACGGCGTGTTGGAGTATTTCTCAGCGGAGCAAAACGTCGCGTTGCTCAAACGGCTGGCGGAGCAGACCGGCGGACGCTATTACCCGCTGAGCGAGGCGGCAAGCCTTCCGGAGCAGCTCACCTATTCCCCGGCGGGCGTCTCGGTTCCGGACGTTCGCGACCTGTGGGACATGCCGTTCTGGCTGTTGCTGTTGCTTCTGCTGAGAGGCGGCGAGTGGCTACTGCGAAAGCGTTTGAAGACTGTGTAGTGCGCGGCAATCGTTTGCTGAACAAGGAAAGAAGTCATTCCATGAAGGGCCGTTTCATGACCGGCGCAATGGCACTGCTCGTTCTGCTGGCGGTCGGCCGAGGTCTGGCGGCCCAAACGCCGGCTGCGACGCCGGAAGGGTCCACCTACGCGGTCATTATCACGGGCCTGGGCGGGGACGCAGATTACGAAAAACTGATTGAGGACTGGGGCCGCGACCTGCACTCGGCCTTGGAGCAGAGCGGCCTGGGACCGGATCATCTCTTCTGGCTGGCAGCCAAGGTGCAGCCCGGAGTGTATGCCGAATCCAAGCAGGAAGAGGTGCGGAAACTCTTGCAGACCCTGGCGGGACGGCTCACCGCGCGCGATGTCTTTCAACTCTACCTGGTCGGGCACGGCAGTTATGACGATTACGATTACCGCTTCAACCTGCCCGGTCCCGATCTGACCGCGGCGCAGTATGCGGAGCTGCTGACGCGCATTCCCTGCCAGCGGCAGTTGTTCGTGAACATGTCCAGCGCCAGCGGAGCCAGCTTGGCGCCGCTGCGGCAGAAGGGGCGCGTAATCATCACCTCGACGAGCGCCGGCCAGGAGCGCAACTTTTCCGTCTTCGCGCGCTACTTTGTGGCCGCGCTGCAGGAAAGTTCCGCCGACGCCGACAAGAACGACGAAATCTCAGCGCTGGAAGCCTACCGCTACGCCACGCGCGAGCTCGCCCGCTATTATGATTCGCAAAAGCGGCTGGCCACGGAGCATCCCATGCTGGAAGACCGCGGCGAGGGCGACGGCGTCCGCGATCCTCAGCCCTCTAATGGCGAGGGGCTGCTGGCCGGAGCGATGACGGTACGCCGCCTGGGCAGCGCGCATCCGGCACTGGACACTCCGGAAACGCAGCAGTTGCGCGCCCGAAAGCGTCAAGTCGAGGAATCCATCGAGCAATTGAAATACAACAAAGCTGGAATGGACACGGACGCCTACTTCCAGCAACTGGAGAAGCTTCTGGTGGAACTGTCGCAGTTGCAGCAGCGGCTGGACAGCATGGAGAAGCAATGAAGCGAGCCGTCGCAAGGAGCAGAGCAGGTCGAGCCATCTGCATAGGATGGTTGGGGGCCTTTCTCTCCGCTCTTTGTCTGGCGCAACCGGCGCGAGCGGCACTGCAGGCAGAAAAGGCGCTGCTGGCGAGTGGTGAGTATCAAAAGGCCGCAGCGCAGTTGGAGGCCGTCTTAGCGAAGACGCCGGACCAGCCTGAAGCCGTGGCCGCTTTGCTGGAAGCGTTGATTGCCACCGGTGAGTATCGCAAGGCGGCGGAGCGCGGCGAGCAGTTTCTCCAGCGGCGGGCGGATGCATCCGTCGCCGCCTGGGCGGCCCAGGCGTGGATGTCGGCCGGTGAATATGACCGCGCCGAGAAGCTGATTCCCCCCTTCCCTACAGCGCGCGCGCTTTGGCTGCGGGGAATGCTGCGCCGGCGAAGAGGGGATCTTGGAACCGCGCGCGGATTGTTCCAGCAGTCGGCGGCTCGTGCGGCCAGCGCCAACCTGAGCGTGGAGGAACAGGCGGCGGTTGCTCGGGCCCTGACCGAGTTGGGGCAGTTCCGCGAAGCCAACCAGCAGTATCAGCTCGCTTCGCAAGCAGCCCCGCAAGACGCCGATCTTCTTGCGGAGTGGGGTGAGCTGCTCGCACGCAAGCACAACCCGGGGGAAGCGGAAGGATTGTTCCGCGACGCGCTGAAGAACAATCCGAACCAGACAACGGCGCTGGTGGGCTTAGCGGAGCTGGCCTCCGAGAATTTTCAGAGCGAGGCTCCGCAGTTGTTGGCGAAAGCGCTGGCAGTGAATCCGAACCTTGCCGAGGCCCGCCTTGGAATGGTGCGGATTTTTTTAGAAAAGGAAAGCTACGAGGATGCCGCCAAGGAGCTAGCGGCCGTCGATCAGGTCAATCCGCAGCTGCTGGAGGCTTGGTCTCTGCACGCTGTTTCGGAATACTTGCAGGGCCGCACCGAAGTTGCTGAGCAGCAGTGGATCGCCAAGATACTCGCTGTCAACCCGTCTTATGGGGAAGTCTATGCCGACCTGGCTGATTTTCTGGTGCTGCGGCGCCAGTACCCCCCGTCGGTGGACTTCTATCGCAAGGCCTTGGCGAAGGATCCCGACCTGGACGACGCGCGGTCCAGTCTGGGCATCCAGATGTTCCGCCTGGGAAAAGAGGAAGAAGCCAGAACGGTCCTGGAAGAAGCCTACCGGCGCGACCCGTACAACGTCTGGACGGTCAATTCGCTGCGGCTCATGGACAGTCTGGCGAAGTACGACACGTTTGAGACGGATCGGTTTCGGGTAAAGCTAAACAAGAAAGAGTCGGCGCTGCTTTGGCCCTATGTGGATGACCTGCTTCAGAAAAGCTTGGCAAGTCTGACATCCAGATATGGTTACTCGCCAAGCGAAAAGGTCCTCGTGGAGTTATTCCCGGATCACGAAGACTTCGCCGTCCGCACGCTGGGCCTTCCCGGCCTAGGTGCGCTGGGCGCATCCTTCGGGCCTGTGGTGGCCATGGACAGCCCTTCGGCGCGGCCCACCGGTGAGTTTCACTGGGGCAGCACGCTTTGGCATGAACTGGGGCACGTCATTACTCTCGGCATGACCAACAACCGCGTGCCTCGCTGGTTCACGGAAGGTCTTTCGACGTATGAGGAGGGGCACGCCCGTCCCGGCTGGGGTGATCCGTTCGACCTCGGCCTCATTCAGGCTCTGCAGAAACATGGCCTGGTTCCCATCGAAAAGCTGGATGGCGTATTTGTCCATCCAGAGTATCCTAATGAAGTCATCTTTGCGTATTTTCAGTCCGGGATGATCTGCGACTTTATTGCAGATACCTACGGCTTTCCTAAGATTCTTACGATGCTGCGCGCTTACGGTCAAGGGGAGGACGACGCAGGAGCCATTCGGGCGGCCCTGGGATTGAGCCTCACGGAGTTTGACAGCGCCTTTCGGGACTATGCGCGCGGGAAGACCTACGGATTCGGCAGCGCCATCAAGTTCAGCAGGGAATCTCCCGAAGAGGCTGCCGAATCGGAGCGCTCGGGCGCGGTGGGCATCGATCCCACCACGCAGGGCGACTTTGTGACCAGTCTCCGGCTCGCCAACGAGTTGCGCGACAAGAACCAGATGGATGAAGCCGTCGCCGCGGCGGAAAGGGCCAAACAGTTTTTCCCCCCTTACGTCAGTGAGGGCAATCCGTACGAACTGCTGGCAGGAATTTATGAGCAGCGCGGCCAGAAGGACAAAGCGGCCGCGGAGTTGATGGAGTGGCGATTGCAGCGAGGCCGCGATCCCAACACGTTCAAGAAACTGGCCGATCTGCTGGACCAATCCGGCCGGCGCAAGGAAGCCGTCGAAACGCTGGAGGAAGCCTTGCAGGTCTCCATGTATGACATTGAAATTCATCAGAAGCTGGCCGAGTGGAGTCTGGACTCCGGCAACGCCCCGGAGGCGGTGCGGGAATTCCGCGCCGTGCTGGCGCTGGACCCGCCGGACAAGGCCGAGGCGCACTACCGTCTCGCCACGGCGTATCAGAAGATATCCGATCGGCCAAACGCCCGCAGGGAGATCTTGCAGGCTTTGGAAATTGCGCCCGGGTACCGTCCGGCTCAGCAATTATTGCTGGAGTTGGCCGGGCAATAACAAATTCAACGCAAAGGACTGGAGCGAAATGTCCGTACCGATTACACAAGAGATCACCGAAAGCAATATTCGCGAGCACATGAAGCGCTTACACGCCTATCGCGACGCCATCGTGGGGCAGGTGCGCCGCGTGATCGTCGGCCAGGATGACGTCGTCAATCAGGTTCTGGTGGTGCTGCTGGTGGGCGGACATGCCCTCATCACCGGACTGCCCGGTCTGGCCAAGACCCTGCTGATCAAGACGGTTGCCGGAGCGCTGGGTCTGACCTTCCGTCGTATCCAGTTCACGCCCGATCTCATGCCGGCCGACATTACCGGAACCGACATCATTGAAGAGGACATCACGACCGGCCACCGCTCCTGGAAATTCGTCCAAGGGCCGATCTTCACGCAGGTCTTGCTGGCGGACGAGATCAACCGCACTCCGCCCAAGACGCAATCGGCTTTGCTGGAGGCCATGCAGGAGCACAGCGTCACCGTGCTGGGAAAGACCTACCAGCTGGACCCTCCATTCTTTGTGCTGGCCACGCAGAACCCCATTGAGCTCGAAGGGACCTACCCGCTGCCGGAGGCACAGCTGGACCGCTTCATGTTCAACATCATCATGGACTACCTGAGCGAGCAGGAGGAGATGGAAGTGGTGCATCGCACTACGTCGGCGGACCTGCCCACACCGGACCCGGTGACCAATGCGGCCGAAGCGCTGTTGTTCCAGAGGCTGATCCAGAAGGTTCCCATCGCAGAAAGCGTGAGCCGCTACGCGGTGCAACTGTCGCGTGCCACGAGGCCCCGCAGCCCTGAGGCGCCGGAATTCATCAACAAGTATGTGAACTATGGTGTGAGTGTGCGTTCTGCACAATACCTGGCGTTGGGCGGCAAGGCTCTCGCTGTTTTGGAAGGACGCTACAACGTCTCTTGCGAGGACATCCAGCGGCTGGCGCCTCCCATCATGCGCCACCGCATCCTGAAGAATTTCCACGCGGAGTCCGACGGAATTACGACAGATGAGATTGTGCGCCGGCTGATCGAAGCGGTCCCGGTGCCGAAATCGGGATTGGCATGAGTTTTCTCGGCAAGATTCCCTTGGAGGGCGGCAAGCTGCGGGACCTTGTAGCCGGGGTCACGGGCGGTCGCCGGGAAATGGGCGCAGGAGGGCCCCTGCCGGGACAGCGTTTCTTGGACCCCGCAGTGCTCGCACGAATCGCG
>JBGPJR010000108.1:0-6315 GCA_041485545.1 Terriglobia bacterium | reverse complement strand
GCGCCGGAAAATCTCCGGCGAGCCGCTCTCCAGCAGCAGCATGTCGCGCGCCGGCGGTATGTCGTCTCGAAAAAAGCCTTTCATGTGGTTTGGCCCGGCACAGTCTCAGTAAAAATCCGAACAGGACAAGAAGAACCCGCAACGCGAGCAGACCATCTTGCAATGCCGGTTCTCGAGCTGCGCCGAGCAGTTGGGACAGCACTCCACGGCAAACTGCGCTTCAGGACGGTTGCTCTCTTGTGCCTGGCTTCGCGCAGGCTGCGTTCCGACCTCACGCTCTTTGCGCAGCGGCTGGCGCGGAAATTCCATCCGTCTGATTATAAACCGACCCGCAGTATGAGCCTAGAACGACTGGCATCAAGCATGGGACGGCACCCAGGAACGCCGCTGAGCAGTGTGCTATCCTCCTAGAGAACCGGCCCCAGAATTGTCACGATGGACACTGCCACGCAGCCACAACCACTGGCCTCCATGCACGCCTGCTTCGGCCCCGGCGGCTGGCTGGAGCGTTGCCACCCGAATTACGAATATCGCCGCGGCCAGCTCCAGATGGCGCAAGCCGTTGCGGAAGCGTTTCGCGAGCACCAGCATCTCCTCGTGGACGCCGGAACGGGGACGGGCAAGACCCTGGCCTATCTCCTGCCCGCAATTGCCAGCGGCGAGCGCGTCGTGATCTCCACAGGCACGAAGAATCTGCAGGACCAGCTCTACTACAAGGACATTCCGTTCCTGGCCGAGCACCTCGGCCGTCCGCTGCGCGTCTGCTACATGAAGGGGCGCGCTAATTACCTCTGCCGGCAGAAGGTCTACGATATGGAGAACCGGCCTGCCTTGTCCGGGCTGGAGGAGGTCGAGGAATTCGCGCAAATCCGCGAGTGGGAGCGCGAGACCGAGACTGGCGACCGCAGCGAACTGGCCACGCTTCCCGAAGACAGCCCGCTGTGGCCCAAGCTCGATGCGCGCCGCGAGACCTGCACCGGCCAGAAGTGCCCGCAGTTTGACCGCTGCTTCATTACGCAGATGCATACCCGCGCCCTGGAAAGCGACCTCATCATCGTCAACCACCATCTGTTTTTCGCCGATCTGGCGGTCCGCGAGAGCGACTACGCCAGCATCCTGCCCTCCTACAATGCGGTGATTTTTGATGAAGCGCACGAGTTGGAGGATGTGGCCAGCAACTATTTTGGCTTGGCCATCAGCAATTATCGCGTGGAGGAGCTGGGTCGTGACGCCGAAGCGGCGCTGCGCCTTACCGACCGCATGAGCCGCGAGCTGCACCGCGCGCTGCAGCGGCTCCTGGAGCAGATGCATTTGTTCTTCTCACTGTTCCCTCCGGCTGAAGGGCGCTTTGGGTTTGACGACCGGCCGCAGTTTCTGGAGTGCAACTTCGACGCCTACTCGGCATTCCAGAACTCGCTGCTGGCCGTGCGCAGCGAATTGCAAGCGCTGGCCCAGAAGCCGGAGGAAGTACACAACCTGCTGCGGCGCATCACGGAGGTGCGGGAAGATCTGACCTTCCTGATGGAAAGCCGCGACCGCCGTTTCGTCTTCTGGTACGAGCGGCGCGGCCGCGGCGTTTTCCTGCAGGCCACGCCGATCGATGTCTCGCCGATCCTGTCGGAGCGGCTGTTCGACCACGTGGACACCATTGTGCTCACTTCGGCCACGCTGGCTGTGGGAGGCAGCTTCGAGTTTGCCCGCGCGCGCCTGGGCGTGCGTCGGTGCCGCGAGTTGGTGCTGGAGCCGCACTTTGACTACGAGCAGCAAGCCCTTCTGTATCTGCCTCCCGCACTGCCCGATCCCAATGATCCGGAGTTTCCGGACGCGGCCGCTGCCGAGGTCATTCGCATCCTGGAGTGTTCGCGCGGCCGTGCCTTCGTGTTGTGCACCAGCTTTCAGCAGATGCGGCTGATCTACGAGCGCGTACAGGGCAAAGTGCGTTATCCTTTACTGTTGCAGGGGACCGCGCCCAAGCGCGCCTTGCTGGAGCAGTTCCAAAGCCCAGAGATGGCCGGTGCGGTGCTGTTTGCCACGGCGAGTTTCTGGCAGGGCGTGGACGTGCCGGGATCGCAGTTGAGCTGTGTGATCATTGACCGGCTGCCGTTTGCGGTTCCGACCGACCCGGTGGTGCGCGCGCGCATCGAGAACACGCGCGAGGCCGGCGGCAACCCCTTCTACGAGTACCAGGTCCCGGATGCGGTGATTGCGCTCAAGCAAGGTTTCGGCCGGCTGATCCGCAGCCGGACGGATCGCGGGGTGCTGGCGCTGCTGGATAGCCGCATCCTGACCCGCAGCTACGGGAAAGTGTTCCTGGAGGGTTTGCCGCCGTACCGCGTCAGCCGCGACCGCGCCGAGGTGGAACGGTTCTTTGACGCGAAGCCGCGTCGGAAGTAGGGAGTCAGTCGCTCGATGTTCCGGATTACGGTTGAGGACACTTTTGCTGCCGGCCACGCCTTGAGGGGCTACCGGGGCAAGTGTGAGAACGTCCACGGCCACAACTACAAGGTGCGCGTGACGCTGGAGGGTGCCGAGCTGAATTCCATCGGCCTGCTCTACGACTTCAAAGACCTCAAGGAAGCCATCCACTGCGCCATCCGCAAGCTGGACCATCAGTTCTTGAACGACGTGCCGCCGTTCGACGTGCTGAATCCTTCCGCGGAGAATATCGCGAAATACTTTCATGACGAGATTGGCCGTCTGCTGCCCCGGGGTTCTCCCGCGGACGCTGGCAACGGAAATCCGCCCTCTGCGCCCTGTTGCGTGGAGCGCGTGACGGTGTGGGAGACCGACACCACCACGGCCACCTACTTCGCTGGCCGCTAGGTTGGACGCAGCCCTTATGCAAGTCACGGAAATATTCCGTTCCATTCAAGGCGAGTCCACTTACGCGGGACTGCCGTGTATCTTCGTGCGGTTGACGGGATGCAACCTGCGCTGCACTTGGTGCGACACGGCCTACGCCTTTTACGGCGGCAAGCACATGGCCGTGGAAGAAGTGATGCAAATCGTGCGGAGCTTCAGCGACCACCATGGGAACCGAGCGGTGAACCTGGTGGAACTGACCGGCGGGGAGCCGCTGCTGCAGAAAGAAACAGCACCGTTAATGGCCACGCTGCTCCAGGAGGGCTACCGCGTGCTGGTGGAAACCAGCGGGGAGCGCTACGTCGGCAACCTGCCTCGCGAAGTCATCCGGATTCTGGACGTGAAGTGCCCCGGCAGCGGCGAAGGGGGCAGCTTCTGCATGGATAATCTGAAGTCGCTGGCGCCGCACGACCAACTCAAGTTTGTCTTGACCGGGCGGGGTGACTACGAATGGGCGCAGGCCTTCTTGCGGGAGCATCGGCTGGAGAAACGGGTTGAGGCGGTGCTGTTCTCCCCGGTTTTGGGGCAGCTCGAAGCGCGGTCGCTGGCCGAGTGGATTCTGGCCGACGGGCTGCCGGTGCGTCTGGGCTTACAACTCCACAAGTTCATCTGGCATCCTGATACACAGGGGGTTTAAGCGGGTGCCGGATTCCAACAGTCCCAAGGCGATCGTGCTGATGAGCGGGGGCATGGATAGCTGCGTGGCGGCAGCTATGGCCGCCCAGGAGTACCAACTTGCCGCCCTGCACGTCTCCTACGGGCAGCTGACCGAGGCGCGCGAGCGGCGCGCGTTCCAGGAGATTGCCGACCATTACGGCATTCGCCAGCGGCTGATTCTGGAGCAGCCTTTTCTGGCCCGCGTGGGCGGCTCTGCGCTCACCGATCCCCGGATTCCGCTGCGTCAGGCCGACCTGAATGCCACCGACATCCCCACCAGCTACGTGCCGTTCCGCAACGCACACTTTCTGGCCGCGGCCGTCTCCTGGGGAGAAGTGATCGCGGCGCAGAAAATCTATATTGGGGCGGTGGAGCCGGACAGTTCCGGTTATCCCGACTGTCGGCCGGAGTACTATCGTATTTTCAATCAGTTAATCCGGGCAGGCACGCGTCCCGAGACGCACCTGGAGATTGCGACGCCGCTGATCCACTTGCGCAAGCACGAGATCGTAAGAAAGGGGATTGAACTGGGGGCGCCTTTTCATTTAAGCTGGTCTTGTTATCGCAGCAGTGAAAAGGCGTGTGGCACCTGTGACAGTTGTGCATTGCGCCTGCGCGCGTTTGAGCAGGCCGGCGTGGAGGACGTCATCCCATACCGGTTTCGACCGAAGCTTCACATGCACCCGGCCGGATAGCTCGTCCTGCGGAACTAGCGAAGCACGCTACTGAAAAGGGATGCGCCGCTCGCGGAGTGGAGGAGGATCGGAGAGAACAATATGGTTAAGAGGATTGCAGCCTTCAGCTTTGTTTTCCTGATGCTGGTCTTAGGAGCGCGGCCAGCCTCGGCGCAGTTTGCCCAGCTCGGTGGCAAGCTCATTGGAGAAGACGGCCAACCGATGGCGAATACTATCATCTCCATTGACCGCGAGGACATGCGGGGCCACTACGAGGTCAAGACCCAGAAGGACGGCACGTTCCGTCACGCCGGGCTGCCCCTGGGGGTCTACAGCGTCTCGGTGATGAAGGGCGATACGAAGGTCTTCACCCAAAGCAAAATACGCACCTCGCTGAACACCCCGGTCGCCCTCGAGATCAACCTGCGCGAAGAGCGCGCGCGTACGGAGGCTGCCGCCGCCGGGGTCGATCTGAGTGGCCAGAAGCTGACCGACGAGCAGATGAAGGCCATTGAGCAACAGAAAACCGCCAAGGATGCGGCCATCCAGAAGCGCCAGGAGCTGCTCTCGAAGTATGGTGCGGCCGAAGAGGCGCTGAAGAACAAGGACTATGACACCGCCATCAGTGGCTACCAGGCCGCCGCGGACGTGGACCCCACACAGCACGTCGTCTTCGCCAAGCTGGGTGAAGCTTACGGCGGCAAGGCGCAGGCCACGCGGGATGCTGCGCAAAAGAAGGAGCTGATCGCTAAGGCGACGGACTCTTATCGGAAGGCCATCGAGCTGAAGCCGGATGACGCGTCCTACCACAACAATTTCGCCTTGGCACTGGTCAGTAGTGGGCAAGTGCAGGAAGCTCAGGAGGAATTGAAGAAAGCGGCGCAACTGGATGCCGCCAATGCCGGGCAATATTACTTCAATCTGGGCGCCGTCCTCGTCAACACGGGCAACATGCAGCAGGCCGCCGACGCGTTCAAGCAGTCCACCGAAGTTACACCTCCGTACACCGAAGGCTATTACCAGCTGGGTGTGACGCTGATCGGAATGGCCACGCTGGATCCCAAGACTGGCGCCATAGTTCCGCCGCCCGGAACCAAGGAAGCCTTGGAGAAATACCTACAGCTGGCTCCTAACGGCCCGAACGCGGAGGCTGCCAAGGGCCTTCGTGAGACCCTAGGCACTTCCGTCGCCACCACGGTAGGTGGTGCCGCGCCCGCCAAGAAATAGCGCTTCGCTGCTCGGATTGGTACGAGCAACGCGAAGCAAGAACCAAAAGCTCCCAGCATCGGCCGGGAGCTTTTTTCATTTGGCGCAGCTCTCTCTGCAGGCGTTGAGAGGGCACTCCCCGAAAAAGTGGCGCCCCCCTGCCGCTTCGTCACCTGCCGCCAGGGCCGGATCTCAAATTGCCCACGCGGTGCAGGCCACCATCGCGGCAACAAACCTCCAGTTCGCGTGCAATCCGGACTGTGGCGAGGGGGTCGTAGAAGTTTGCAGTCCCGACCTGCACCGCAACAGCACCCGCCCGCAGAAACTCCGCCGCGTCTGCCCCGCAAAGAATGCCGCCGATGCCGATGACCGGGATGCGCACCGTGCGCACCGCCTGCTCGACCAGGCGCAGCGCCTCGGTGTGGATGACCGGTCCGGAGATACCTCCGACGCCTCCGGGGAACCGGGGGTGCGCACGCTGGCGCTCCGCCTCCATGCCGGTGAAGGTGTTGACCAGGGAGATGGCGTCCGCGCCGGCGTCCTCGGCGGCCTTGGCAAAGGGAGCGATGTCGGCGACGTTCGGCGTCAGCTTGGCGATCAGCGGTCGGCGGGAGACCTTACGCGCGGCCGCGGTCACCTCGGCCAGCAATCGCAGGTCGCTGCCGAAGACCATGCCGCCGCCCTTGCTATTGGGCGAGGAGAGGTTCAGCTCATAGGCGGCGAGCCCCGGCGCGCTCTCCAGGCGTCGGATCACCTCCGCGTACTCCTCGACCGAGGTGCCAAAGACGTTGGCGATCACGGCGGTCCGATACGCGGCCAGCTTCGGCAGCTTCTCGCGGATGAAGCGGTCCACGCCGACATTTTGCAGCCCGATGTAGTTGATCATCCCGGAGGGCGTTACGGCCAGCCGCGGCGG
>JBGPJR010000107.1:0-6438 GCA_041485545.1 Terriglobia bacterium | reverse complement strand
GCGCTGCATCCCATCCAGCAGTCTTTCATCTCCAACTCCGCCTTCCAATGCGGCTTCTGCACGCCGGGGTTCATCCTCATGTCACAGCAACTCCTCGAGCTCCACCCGCGCCCGACGGAGGAGCAAATCCGGCACTACTTGTCTGGGAATCTTTGCCGCTGCGGCTGTTATCCAGACATCATTGCAGCGGTGAAGGCGGCGGCCAGCAAGACCGCGCCGAAAGAATAGTCGCCGCAGTTCCCCTCCCGCACCCTTCCCCTCACTGCCCGGCAGTTCGTAAGCCTGCGACCTTCTTAGCCTGCTGACGCGCGGCCAGCCATCAGCGACCTGTGCGCGAGAGCGAAAGAACCCAACCCTTCATCCGGGAGCGGGCGTTCTGGAGGCTGGCGGCCGAGAAGAAACTCTCGGGCTGTACTTTCTCCACGGGATAGACCGGCCGCAGGAAGTCGCTCTCGTAGCCAAACGGCACGGTGGCATCGATTCCCATCCCGCCCTCGAAGAGCGTGTTGGAGGCAACCCACGGCTTGTCGCCCGCGGTCATGCGCTCGGCTGGCATAAAGGTCTGGCCGCGGCCGCCGGGGATGGGATTGAGGATGTCGTTCCTGGGATTGACCCGCGTGGTCAGGCACCACATGATGTCATCCATGTCGTAGATATCCACGTCCTCGCTGACTGCAATCGCCATCCGCATCCCTTGCGAGGTCGAAAGGATCGCTGCGAGGAAATTGCGCTGCCACCCTTCGTCGATCTTTGACCGCTTGCGAACTTGGATGACACATCCGCCCCAGTCCGTCATGGAATACGGGATGTGCACGTCCTGGATGATTCCGGGCTGCATGCGGTTGCACAGCTCGTAGATGGCGGCCTCGCGCACGGTGGTGTCGATATTATTTTCATCCAGCATGTGGACGCCGAGCACGTGGACCACCAGCTTTTCACCGGGCGCGCGTGTGGTCACGGCGGTGACGTGAAAGGTGGGCGCCTTGTAGGCCTTCCCCATGTAGCCGGCCCACTCGGGATGGAAATGATAACGGCCCTGTACGCCGGCTTTCTCCGACTCCTCGGTTTCATAGCGGCGGTCGCGCGGGTCAACGTATCCTTCCAGAACAACTTCCGCGTCCGCCAGCGCCATCGCATCCACGGTGCGCGCTCGCACCAGGCGCACCGGCGCTCCCTGCAAAGCCCCGGCAACACCCAGCTCGTCGCAGCCCTGCGGCAGAATCACGTAGTCAAAGCCGGCGCCCGCCAGCAGCGTGCAGGCCGGAGGCACGCCAAAACACATGGTGATCGGTACGCGCTGGTTGGCCTGAAATGCCTTCGAGGCCACCTGCCACATATGCGAGCCGGGTGCAATCTGGAAGGTGCCGACGTTGCCCCACCGGAAGTTCATGCGGTTGAAGCCAACATCGGTGCCCCCATCGAACTGCTCTCCGGAGATGACCCGAATCCCGGAGCCAACCGTGGCTTCCGGTTCGAGGTCCGTGTGGCGGATGGGCACCAAGTATTCTGTCACATCGGTGGGCTTCTCGATGACCACCTGCTGCGAGGACGCCTCGCGTTGCGAAATCTCCACCGGTCGCAGCGGATGCGTCAGCGCATGGGCGACCTTCCGTGTGCGGTCCGTATTGCCCGCCCAGCCGAACATCTTATTGACCACGTTGATGTCGCCGAACAGGTTGGTGACCACGCGATGTTTGGGTTTTCCCCGGACGTTGTTGAACAACAGCGGGCAGCTTCCGTCGAGATGCTTCTGAAGCCCGGTGATCTCCAGGTCCGGATTCACTTCCCGTTCCGTTGCAATCAACTCTCCCTCGGAGAGCAGCCAGTCCAGCGCGGAGCGCAGGTCCCGGATAGACTGGACGGAAGCGGACGGAGTCGATTTGACGACGGTGCTCATGATTACCCCCCCAGATTGTAGTGCGTCAACTAAAATAGTACCGCGCAGGAGGCCCCGTCAACCTTGGTGTCCACCGGTCCTGCTGTCGGCCCGGCCGGGACGACTTTGGCACACAATCTCAGGGATACTCCTAGTAGTTACTTGACAAGGTAGCCAATTGAAATTACAGTACCAGCCAAGTCTAGTATACGGGGGTCAAATTCATGAATTGCGTCCAGGGTCAGGGACGTCACCACAAATATTGGGGAGGAGGCATTGCAATGCGGATTGACATGAAGAGACAAGCTGGGGCGTGTGTAGGTTTGCTTTTCGCCGTGCTGACTCTTTTCTGTGGTCTCGGTGTGGCTCAAGAAACCACGGCTACCATTTCGGGGACGGTGAACGATGCCACGGGGGCGATCATTCCCGGGGCCGCCGTGGAGGTGCGCAACGTGGCCACCGGCATAACGCGGTCGGTCGAGACGGACGCTCAGGGGCGGTACACGGTGACGCAGCTCTCGCCGGGAAGCTATGAGGTGCAAACCTCCATGTCGGGGTTTCGGAGCTCTGTTCGGAGCGGAATCGAACTGACGGTGGGCCGCCACGCAGTGGTGGACGTGCAGCTGCAGGTCGGCGAGGTGACCCAGACGGTGGAGGTGGCCGGGGAGGCCCCGCTCGTGGAGACGACCAGCGCAGCGATGAGCGGGCTGATCAGCGACAAGCAGATCCGGGACCTGCCCTTGAACGGCCGCGACTTCGTGTCGCTGAGTTTATTGGAACCCGGCGTAACGCAGGCGCGTTCGTTCGGCTCCGGTGTGGTGCAGGGCGCCGGCTTAAAGCTGAGCTTTAACGGCGCGCGGCCGCGCATGAACAATTTTATCGTGGACGGGACGACCGCCAACAGCGTCAACGGCAACTCCATCGGAGGCGCCTCGGGGCAGGCGATGGGAGTCGAGACCATTCAGGAATTTCAGGTGCTGACCTCGAACTTCAACGCGGAATTCGGGCGCGCGGGCGGCGGGATCGTCAATGTAGTGACGAAGTCAGGAACCAACGAGCTGCACGGCTCGGTCTTTGAGTTTCTGCGCAACAGCGCGCTGGACGCCCGGAACTTCTTTGACGGCGCCGTCCACCCTCCCTTCAAACGCAACCAGTTCGGCGCCACGCTGGGCGGCCCTATCGTGAAGGACAAGACGTTTGTGTTCGGGGGCTATGAAGGACTGCGCCAGAGACTCGGCCAGACTCTGATCGCGAACGTGCCCACCGCTGCCGCGCGGGCGGGAACGGTGGCGGACACGGCCAAGCCTTACCTGAATCTGTGGAAACTGCCCACCCCCGATGGTCGCGATTTTGGAGACGGCAGGGCACAGTTTATCCATACAGCGACCGAGACAACGAGACAGGACTTCGGCCAAGTCCGGGTGGATCATCACTTTTCCGAGGACGACAGTTTGTTTGTCCGTTATACGATCGATGACAGCGGCGTAACGCACCCCCAAAACAGCGGCAACTACGAGCAGGTGGATAAGGTGCGCAGCCAGTACGGAACGATTGCAGAAACACGGATCTTTTCGCCAACCTTGCTGAATGTGTTGCGTTTTGGCTACAACCGCCCTGTAGTTTTCTACCAAGCGGTGCCGACCAATCCCGCGATTGAGGACTCGTCTTTGTGGTACTTCGGGACGGCTGCCAGTTCTCCCGGGCTGGGACCGCTGGGCATCGCCAACGTTACGGACCCCGGGGTACCGGTAAACCTGCCCAGAGCGCGTCTGGATAATACCTACCAGGTGACCGACACGCTAACCTACACCACCAGCAGCCATACCGTGAAATTCGGGGCTGAATTCGAGCGGCTGCAGACCAACGAGAATGAGGCTTTTCGGGAGCAGGGCTCCTATACGTTTGCCAATCTGTCGACCTTCCTCCTCGGGCAGCCGGCCTCGTTCATCGGCGTGCAACCGGGCAAGAGCGCGGTCCGCGGCTGGCGGCAAAATCTCATGGGGCTGTTTGTTCAAGACGATGTACGCCTCAAACCGCGGTTGACGCTGAACCTGGGCCTGCGCTGGGAGGCCATAACCGATCCCATCGAGGTCAACGGCCGGGCTTCGCACTACGAGGACTTGTTCGGGAGCGACACGCTGAAGGTCGGCAATCCGCTCATCAAGATTCCCATGAAAAACTTCAGCCCCCGGACGGGGTTTGCCTGGGACGTGGGCGGCGACGGCAAGACTTCCGTTCGCGGGGGATTTGGCATGTATTACCAAATGATCTTCCGGGATCATTTCTACGCCTCGCGCACGCTTCCTCCGTTCTATGACACTCTTTCGGGCGAGGCTGCCACGGGTCTGGTGTTCCCGCACCCCCTCTCTCAGTTGTCTGCCGCTGGGGCTGTGCTCAACAACGCGGCGCAATATGACGACAATCCCCAACCCTACGTAATGCAGTGGAACCTGAGCGTTCAGAGGGAGGTCCTGCCTTCCACGTTAGTGGGGATCGGCTATGTGGGCACCCGGGGACTCCACCTGAGCCGTCAAGGCGACACCAATACACCGGCCTACACTATTCAGCCGGATGGGCGGTACTTCTACGCCAACACCACGCGAATGGACCCCAAGTTCACGCAGGTTGCCCTGCGCACGCTTTCGGCCACATCCCGCTATAACGCCATGCAGGTGAAAATATCCCACCGGCTGACGGGAGGGTTGCAGGCGCAGGCTGCCTATACTTGGTCCCATACGCAGGACAACTCATCGTCTCCGATCTCCGGCGATACGTCGCAAACCAGTGCGCCGCAGAATCCGTGGACCATCAACAGTTCGGAGTGGAGCCATTCTGCCTATGATCTGCGGCATGTGCTGTCGGTGAACTACACCTACGAACTTCCTCTGGGTACGCACTCCGGCGTGTTGGGCAAACTCGTGGGAGGATGGCAGACCAACGGGATCGTGAGTGCTAGCACCGGGGTTCCCTTCTCCATCCAGAACAGCGGGGGGTTGAATCGGGATCGAACCGGGGGCGGTAATGCCAGCCGGCCGGACCTTGTGCCGGGGAAGAGTAACAATCCGACCAGCGGTGTCTCAGACGGCTGCGCCGGAGTTACGCCAGGCCAAGAAATCGGAGGCGTAGACCGGTATTACGATCCCTGCGCGTTCAAATTGCAGGACGCCGGTTACTACGGCAGCCTCGGCCGCAACACGGTGATTGGGCCCGGCGTGGCGACCTTTGATTTTGGTCTGACCAAGAACACCAGCTTCGGAGAAAGCAGAAGCCTGCAGTTCCGCTGGGAGGTCTTTAACCTGCTCAACCGGGCCAATTTCGATCTGCCGAACACCACGGCATTTTCTTCGGCAACCGGTGCCGCCAGCAGTAGCGCAGGTCTGATTAGCGCCCCTACCTCAACCAAAGCGCGGGAGATGCAGTTTGGCCTCAAGCTGACTTTCTAAGCTAGCAAGGCCTGCCTCGTGGTATTAACCCGGGAGGGATCCTGAGGATCCCTCCCATTTATTTTGCTGGCGTGTAGGCTACCAAGATTTTCTTCGACGATATGGGAAACTGACGATGAGCCTCCCGCTTGCCTGTGTCTGAAGTCTAGTGAATGGCAGGTTGTGCAACCGGCTCCCGCTGCAGCGTCGGCCGAGGCTTGGGCTCCACGGGAGTGGCAGCCGTCGGTCCGCCGATTCGCTCCTTCATCAACTCTTCCGCGCGCGCGAAGAGCTCCTCCTTGGAAATCTTGCCCGCATCGACGTCGGCCAAGATCGACCGCTGCGCCTTGTATTCTTTGTTCTCGACGCCCGCCTTGCTCTGGAGCATGCGCCAAGCCTTACGACGCTCCACGCAAAAAAGCACCAACTGGCGAGAGAGTGCAGCGTACTGGACGTCCCCGTTCGTTCCCTGCATTTTGATATATACGCCAAAATCGGGAACGTAAGACCGATGCTCCGGATGGAGGCAGCGGCGGTAGACCACATCCTGCTGGGTGATGCGAACCAGCATATTCTCCAACGGAATCAGCTTGGCAGCCTCATCCTTCTTGATCTTCTTTAGGTGGTTTCGGAAACGCGCCTCGGTTGCGCACCAATGGGCAATCGTGTACCGGTATGGCTCATTGGTCGCCTTGAACTTGGTCTCGTACCAATCCTTCTCCATCGAGGGGTTGCCCTTAAGATCGAGCGCCTCCTGGTAGGTCTCCCCGAGCCGCGGGTTGAAAACGAACTCTGGCGCGCCCCGCGAGTCTCGAACTCGCTGTGCCTGAGTTAGCGCCATATCGTCGGCAACGCCGTGTTCGGGCTGGCAGGTCGTGAAGCACTGCAGGAAGGCTGTCCCGCGATATTCCAAACCGTCCAGGATCGCTCGATACAGCTTCGGAGCGTTTGCAATCGACACCTGCGCGATGAAGGGCGATCCGTGCCCCGCCAGGAAGGTCTCGGCGACCGTTTTCTTCTCGATCATCTTGCCCTGCGTAGCCGCTCCGAACACGTTCATGTCGTTGCCGCCCAGCATCGGCGTCGAGTCCGAGTTCTGGCCGCCCGTGTTGGAATAGACCTGGGTGTCGAGCATCACGG
>JBGPJR010000106.1:0-6442 GCA_041485545.1 Terriglobia bacterium | reverse complement strand
GTGCGTAGGAGGTCCTGCGTTGCCGCCACATACATGCGATGGCCGGAGCGCTTGACGCGCCGCGCGGTATTCAGGTCGTCAATTATCTCGGCGCGAATCGCCTCGTAGCCTCCCAGGCCTGCCCACATACTGCGACGCATCAGGATGTAGCCACCCGAAGCCAGGGCCAGTGGGTTGCGGGAATCATTGATCTGGGGGACCGGGAAAAACGCCGAGAGCAGCAGCCCGAAGCCCGGCAGCATCACCCTTTCCCAGAAAGAAACGCATTCCAGAAACGAATAGATGCTCACCAGTTCCGCGTTCTGCTGTTCGGCGAGCCAGAGCCCGGCTTCGAGCGCCTTGGGATGGAAAACGATGTCGGCATCCGTGGCCAGCACCCATTCGCCGCGCGCCGCCTGAAAAGCAACATGGAGGGCATGCGTCTTGCCTACCCAGCCCGCCGGCAGCTCCGGCACGCGGATCACCCGGAGGCGGTCCGCATGTGCCGCAGCAAACTGCTGCGCCCACTCCCCGGTACCGTCGGTGGAAGCGTCATCCACCAGAATGACTT
The DNA here is from genome assembly GCA_041485545.1 of Terriglobia bacterium. Taxonomy (GTDB): domain Bacteria; phylum Acidobacteriota; class Terriglobia; order 2-12-FULL-54-10; family 2-12-FULL-54-10; genus DATMAF01. The sequence goes on along the minus strand of JBGPJR010000106.1, from coordinate 5,892 downwards.
CGTAGTCCGGGTAGTGTTGCGCCAGGATGGCAGGCAGCGTCACCGGCAGAATCTCCGCCTCGTTGCGTGCGGGAATCAGGATCGAGACGCGCGGGCGCCTCTGGAGCGGGAACGGTTGTGCCGCGCGGACCCGGAGGTAGCCGCGGGCATTGTGAGCCAGGCGCAACAACAGCAGGACCCAGCCCGCGAGTCCCATCCAGAGCAAGACCAATAGGAGCGTCATGAATCCGCCGGCCGCTTCCTCTCCGGGGGCATCGCGAATGCCGCACGCTCCGGAGGGGCCAGAAAACTTCGGAATGCGCTATGATAAAAGTGAGACATGAGCGAAAGCTAGCGCGGCGTCCCCGGAGCAAGTGTTATATTCGACCAATTCAAACCGATCAATCCGAAAGTCGAGCGGCTCAAGAAGCGGCTGCTGATCGGCATCCCGCTCGCCGCGATTTTGATTGGCGCTTCGTACTACCAGTTCAAGAACTACCCCGAAGAGCGCCAGGTGAAATTGTTTCTGGGAGCTCTGGAGCGGCAGGACTACTCGGGAGCCTATCAAATCTGGCACCCCAGCGCTTATTACAAGTTCAACGACTTCTCGCAAGACTGGGGTCCCGAAGGTTTGCACGGGCAGATTCACGACTTCTCCATTACCGGCTCGCACGCCCGCGGCAGCGGCGTGATCGTGGACGCCCGGGTCAACGGCGGCCAGGAAATCTCGCTGTGGGTCGAGAAGGGCGATAAGAGCCTCAGCTTCCCTCCCTCCTTGTAGCGAGCCGGTCAGGGCAAGAGTCAAGAACGGAGCTAGCGCAGCAGGTAGTACAGTCCGAGCGAGAACCCCACGAAAGAGACCAACCCTCGTACAAACCGGGCGCCCAGGCGCCTCCCGAAGAAGGGCCCCACTGTTCCCCCCAACACGGCTCCCAAGGCGATCATACCAGCTTCTGCCCAGTGCACTTGGCCGCCGGTGATGAACAGGCCCACCGCGACGATATTGATGATAAAGGCCTGGCTAATCTTCACGGAGTTCATCTGATGGATGTTGGTATGCCCCAAAATCCCCAAAGCCGCCAGCATCAGAATACCGATCCCCGCGCGAAAGTAACCTCCGTAGACCGCTACCCCAAACTGGAACAGCAGAGCGAGGGCCAAGCCATGCGCGGAGCTCTCAATCGCATGGGCTTCGATTTCCAGGAGCCGCAGGACAGACCGCTGGAACGTGAACGTAATGGTCGCCAGCAGAATCAGGTAGGGAACGATGGCCCGGAACTGGACCTCCCCGGTATGCAGCAGCAACACGGCCCCCAGCATGCCACCCACGATGCTGGGACCCGCGAATCGCAAGATCCACTTTTTCTGCGTGGCCAGCTCTCTCCGGTAACTCCACATCGCGGAGATATCTCCCGTGCTCATCGCCACGGCACTGGTCATGTTGGCGGCAATCGCCGACATGCCGGACAAGCTCAGTGCGGCAAACGTGATCAGCGAGCCGCCGCCTGCGACCGAGTTGATCACCGCGGCGGCCGCTCCGGCAACGATCAGCAGCGGAATCTTTAGTTCAATAGGCATCCGTAGAGTATACGGGAGGATCGTTTTCTATTGCGAATGCAAAGCCCTGCCGCGGGGACCAGCCCAACGGAGCTAGCTCAGCAGGTAGTACAGTCCGAGCGAGAACCCCACGAAAGAGACCAACCCCCGTACGAAGCGGGCGCCCAGGCGCCTTCCGAAGAAGGGTCCGGCTGCTCCCCCCAGCAGGGCTCCGAAGGCGACCAGGCCAGCTTCTGCCCAGCGCACTTCTCCCCCCACGATGAAGCAGGCTACCGCGACCACGTTCATGATAAAGGCTTGGGTAATCTTTACGGAGTTCATCTCATAGATGTCCGTATGCCCCAGAATTCCCAGCGCCGCCAGCATGAGGATGCCGATCCCGGCGCCGAAATAACCGCCGTAAACCGCCACGCCAAACTGGAACAGCAAGGCTAGGGCGACGCCGTGGGAAGAGCTTTCGATGGCATGGGCTTCGATTTCAAAGAGCCGGAGAACGGGCCGCTGGAACGTAAACAGAATCGCTGCCAGAAAGATGAGGTAGGGAACAATGGCCCGGAACTGGGATTCTCCGGTATTCAGCAGCAGCAGGGCCCCCACCAGCCCGCCCGCCATACTAGGCCCCGCGAATCGCATGGTCCACTTCTTCTGCTTGGCAAGTTCTCTCCGGTAGGCCCACATCGAGGAGAGATGCCCGGTGAGCAGCGCCACGGCGCTGGTGATGTTGGCGGCCAGGGCCGACATGCCGGAGAAGGTCAGCGCCGGAAACGTGATCAGGGTGCCTCCCCCGGCCAGGGAGTTGATGATGCCGGCCATCGCTCCGGCGAGAACCAGTACGGGAATTTTTAGCCCAATCGGCATCTGTAGAGTATAGGGGAGGCCGCGGCTGGCTGCGGATGGAAAGGGGTGCGAGATGCGATACGAACGCCCTGCAAAGCAAGCCAGAAACCCTGGGCTCTGCCCGCGCTCAGCTCTCGGACTCTGGCTCGGTGTGGATGGTCACTTTGTGAATCGCGGGAAATGTCTTCCGGAACAGGACCTCGAGCTCCACAGTACGGTCATGCACGCGGGTAATGGGGAGGGAGCCGTCCATCCGGCAGTGGCAGGAAACGTAAATCTTTTGGTTGATCTCGCGGATGGCGACGGCATGGATGTCCCGAACGTCCGGAACCTGTGTGGCCACCCTCCGCAACTCCTCCGCCATCGCCTGGCGCAGCTCCAGCGACATCTCATTGGCGTGAATATGTGCCCCCTCGCCTTCCAGATGCGTATTGATGGCAGCAACCTCAGGCAGTTCAGCAAAGACTTGCCTCTCTAACAGGTTGGCCTGCTCATGCGCCTGCTCCAGCGTCAAGGCTTCGTCAACCTCGAGATGCAAATCCAAGGTCAGATGTCCTTCCAGATCATGGACTTGCAGATCGTGCACCGCCAGGTTATTGCGGCTGGCGATCCATTTCACCCGCTCGAACAGGTTGTCTTCCCGGGGAGCCTCCGGCTCGGTATGGATCACGATGTCGGCCTTCGGAAGGATCACTCCCACGCGGTCTCGCACGGCCTGGAGAATCGCCGGCACATGATCGAAAGGAATCGTCCGGGCGACCGCGATCTTGAGGTCCACGAAATACTTGCTTCCCGCATGGCGGAGTCGCACGCGGTCGCAGGCGACCACGCCTTCCAGTTGTGCAACCGCCTCCGCGATGCGCCCTGACAAACCTTCCGGCGCGGCGTCCAGCAGGGCATCCATCGTCCGGCGGCCCAGTTGCGCGCTGTGATAGACAACAAAGCCCACCACGACCAGAGCGGCAGCGGGGTCGGCGTGGCGCAACGCGGGAACCTGCCATCGCTCCCCGACCCAGATCATCCCCAGACCAAACAGGACCACCAGAGCGCTCCAGACGTCCAGCCGGTAGTTCAACGCATGCGACTCCAGCGCCTGGCTCTGATAAGCGCGGGCAGCGCGTTCCAATTCTCGGGCGCGGAACCAGGATACGCCGATGGATACCAGCATGACCCCGACTGCCCAGGCGTTAACCTCCACCGGAACTTCGGTAAATAAGAGGCGCCTCAGCGCGGCCACGACGATGCCCAGGCAGGTGACAAACACCAGGCCGGTCTGCAAAAACGCCGCGAAGTTTTCCACCTTCTCATGGCCGTAGGGATGGTCGGCGTCGGCGGGCTTATCCGCTATCCACACGGTGGCGTAGATGAGCGCGGCGGCCAGCACGTCCAAACTGGAGTTGGCGGCCTCGGAAAGAATCCCCAGGCTCCCCGTTTGCCATCCCACGACGGACTTGAAAGCGGTCAGAAAAATAGCGGTTAGCACGGACCGGCGCACCGCCGCTTTCTTAGCAATCACGGCTGGGCTGAGCACGGCAGTCTGCCCTGGGATGGGCATCCCACCCCTGCCTTCTGTTCGATTCCCCTTCGCAACGAGAGGCATGCTATTATCTTACAATGCAAACAATGCTTGGGACAGAGCAGCACTGCACCCAACCGCTGAGGCAAGGTCGTTTCCGGGAAAGAAGGCTGCTACTCGCAACCGTCTTCTGCTTGAGCCTAGCAGCGAGACTCTGGGGCCAGGCCAGCCCACCGCCCGCCCCAACCAGTACTCCACCTGGCTCTGCAGCGGCGGCCGCGCCCGCGCCCTCCGCGGTCGCACCGGATGAGGGTGTGCGGACTAGCGGAGACCACAAGTTCACGGCGGCGCAATTTGACCAGATCCTGCAGGACCTTCCCGCGCAGTACCAGGCCACCATGATTTCCATCGGAAAGAAGCAATTCGCTTCGCAGTACGCCAACCTGCTCAGCCTGTCGATCGAAGCTGAAGAGCGGCATCTCGACCAAACTGAGGAGTTTCGCCACATGGTGGACTTCGACCGCAAGATGCTGCTGGCCCAGCTCGTCATGAATGACCTTGCCCGGGTGGCCGGAGCGGTCTCCGCGGATGAAGTTCGTGAGTATTACGACTCCCATCCGGAGCAGTACTCGCAGGTTCATGTCCGGGGCATTTACGTCCCGTTCTCGGTTGCTACGCCGAGCGACCCCGGAGCACGCCCGCCGCTGGGAACGCAGCCTGAAACCACCAAACCACAACTCACGGAACAGGAGGCGCAGACGAAGATCCAAGATCTGCGGCGCCGGGTTGAGTCGGGCGAAGACATGGCCGCTTTGGCCAAGGCCGAATCGGATCACCCCACAGCTTCCGCGGGCGGCGACTTCGGCTTCCTAATGCGCGGGCAGCTCGCTCCGGAGCTTACCGACACCATCTTCTCCCTCGCGCCCGGGCAGCTCAGCGAGCCGGTGCGTGACCGCTTTGGGTTTTTCCTGCTCCGCGTCGAGGAGAAGCGCGTGCAGCCGCTGCTCGAAGTGCAAGCCGCCATCCAGACCAATCTGTCCAACCTGAAGCTGCAAGCGAGCATGCAGAAGCTCCAGCAAAGCTACGCCGTTACTCTGAATCCCCGCTACTTCCCCGACAAACAGCCTTCCGGCGAACCGGCGCCAGCGCCCGCTCCGTAGTTTTTCGCATTCGGAACACGCTCTCTTGTCTCAGTTTCCGAAGACTGTGTGGAAAAGCCTGTGGAAAATGATGTGAACGGAACGTTAACTCCTCACTTGTGGTAGTGCTTAGTGCGAAATGCACTAACTTTCAGCAGACCCGAATGAACTCGCCATCTAACTGTGGTGCATTGACTTGACTGGATTGAGCGGGCGAACATTGGGGCTTGTACACGTAACAGTCTAGGACTGTGCCCTAGTATTGGCTGAAAACTAAACGGCGGACGAGGTCAGTAGGCGCTGACCTGCCCTTGCGGGCGCTGGAGTTGGATGGTGAGTTCTTCTTCCGGCTGGCTCAGTTCGTGCTCGTCGCCGTAGGTTTGATACCCTTTGGCGATGACCTGGACTTTGATAGGGCCAAGCGGTATGCCGGCCAGCACGGCGACCCCTTTGCGGTTGGTCTTGGTCTCCCACGAAGAGGTCTTGTCCCGGCGTAGCATCCGCTCATCCGTAAAGCGCACCACGATGTGAGCATCCGCAACCGGCTGCTTGTCCTCGCCAGCCACCACCTGGAGAGTCAGCCGCGCAGTTTCATCATTATTCCTGGGAGTGTCTGCGGCGCTCGCTGGCCCGCTTTTCGGTAGAGCTTTGTCTTGCGCGGCCAGAATGCTTGCGGCCAGCAAAACTCCGGCTACAATGAAGGTGGATCGCCGCATAGGGGTGCCAACTTCCGCGATTATAACACGGAAGAGAACCCCATGTGCCCGCAGTCCACAGGCTGGCCAAGCCAGACTAGTCCACCGGAGCGGAGGGTTCACGGATTCCCATGGGTTTTGCAACCGACGCGATTCACGCAGGACAGGG
>JBGPJR010000105.1:0-6445 GCA_041485545.1 Terriglobia bacterium | reverse complement strand
CCTTCACCTTGTCGATCACCGATTTGGCGTAGGTCCAGGGGTCCTTGGCATAGTCTTCATATTTTCCGGGAGCATTAATGCCGGGGATTTCCGGAACCCAGTCCTCCGCCAGCAGTTGATTCGGATCGCCGTAGCGCGAAGCCAGCGCCCGCACCTCCGCGCTGTCCAGATCCGTTTGATGCCCTTTGTCCACGAGAGTGATCCACTTGTCGGAGTTGCGCACGTGCACCTTATAGGTTGGGAAGTAGTTGTGGATGTGCCAACCGTGCCCCCGGGGCAGGTTGTGGTCGTCCGCCCACGCCCAATACTTGTGGGGATCTCCTCGCACGTCCGGCTCTTCCACCATCTCCGCTCCCAGACCATAGTGGAAAACCCCGCTACGGTCAAGTTCCCGTAGCCCATCCGCCGCCACTGGCGGGCTGGTGAAGTTGTCCGGGTCGCGGAAAGCCTTTGGATGGGTCCCGGTGGCAATCTCAAACAAATGCCAGTAGCCGGGCATCTGCATGTAAGGATAGGTGAGCGTATTGATGCCAGGATATTTCAGGAACTCCCGCTGCAGGTCTCCGTACAGCCCGCCGCCCTTTGTCTCCACCATCGTCCCATCCTTGTAATGCATCTCGATTCTGGGGTAATACCCTCCATGGCCCATGGTTCCCGCAATCACGCCATTCACCTTCACGCGGGGCTCGACCGGAACCCAGTCTTTTTCCGTGATCGGGAAATCAACAAACGAGGTGGGATAGCGCCCTCCCACCTGGTCCGGGTGCAAAAGAACATGGCTCCGAATGTAGCCTCCGGCAGCCCATTTGGCGGCCTGCTCCGGGGTAACGTCGAACGCCAAGTCCGTTCCTTCCGGGTCCGTCACGGTGACCTTGTCCACAAAAGCGAACGGCTCCATGATCATCTGCTCTTCCAGAAGCCACAGGTCATCGGGATAGGTGTTGAAATTGTTCATCATGCCATAACGGGTGGAGTAGGCAGTGAAGGTGCCGAGCATTTTATCCTGCATGGGAGCCAGATTGCGCTGCGTGAAGGCGATGGCGCCTCCCCAAAACACGCCCCGCACATCCGGATGCGCCTGCATGTACTTCACTAACGCCTGTCCAGTACCCTCCTGCCCGTTGACAGCGGCCAGCTTGTCTGCCACTTCCTGCAAATGCGGGGAGAGTTTGGGAGGCGCCGCCTGAGTTGTGGTCTGCGGAGGAAAGACCTTATTGTACAAGTCCAGATTTTGTTTCTTCAGCCAATCCATGCCTTCCCCGTTGCGCCCCAGGCCTCGAACCCAGCCGGCTCCCTCGTTGTATCCGTTCTTCTGGGAAGGCTCGCGAGAATTCCCGCCGCCGCCAAACCCGCCGCCACCGCCACCGAAGCCGCCACGAGCCGCCATCAACGCATCCAGATCCGCCTTACTGACGCCGGCCAGGTCATATCCGTGGAAGACAAGCGCCTTGACGCCCCGTTCTTCGAGCGCCCGGCGAAGCGCTTCCATAACCATGGGGTCATCTTGGTTCCCCGCCATCAGAATCACCGACTCCCCGCTTTTGACATCTCCGAAACCCGCGCCGCGCTGGCTGGTCTTGCCCCGGGAGAGGGCCCGCGCATACGGCATGAGTTCATCGATTGATTTGCCGATCTTGGCCGTGGAAGGGAATCGCGGGGCCATATACTGGACGTTTGCGTCTGCCAGTACCTGCGCCCAGGCGATGCTTCCGAACTGGAACCAGGCAACCATCAAGAGACTGACGATTGCCCCTCTGGTCTTGCTCATAAATAGTCCTCCGTACTGAAGATTCTTCGTGATGAGAGTCTCGAACTCTTGCGTCCAGCCGAACCCTTCGGCGCAGCCGGCTGCTGGAACCCGGCTAGTTAGACGTACTGGGGCGGCAGATGGTTTCTACTGCCCCTTGGTGCCAACGTGCGGATCACCTGGCTGCCAAACTCACCAATGCCCGGTCCTGCTCGCCCTGCTAGAACGAGAGCCGCAGCCCGAACTGAATCGTGCGCATGGACGTGTTCAGGCCCGTGATTCTCCCCACGTTGTTGGCGAGTGTGCCGCCAGTGTCAAACACACTGGTGCCCGGCGGGGAAAAGTTCGGGTGGTTGAGCGCGTTAAAGAACTCCGCCCGAAACGAAAGGCTCTTCCCCTCTGCGATCTCGGTGTCCTTGCGGAGAGAAAGATTCAGAGTCCATTGTCCCGGACCGGTCAGCGTGCCATTGCCCACATTCCCAAAGTAACCGAGCGGCTGCAGGACAAACTGAGAAGCATCGAAGTACTTATCCGGAGTCCAATTATCGAGCACCGGATTGTTGTCTCCGCCCGCAATCAAGTCAGGCCGGTTGGAGCCGCACACGGACACGCAGCGAGACTGGACGGCCGCCTCGGTAATGGCGAGCGCCAACCCCGAGCGAGCCGTATGGGTCGCGTTCACACTCCACCCTCCCAGCAACTTCTGCGCGAATCCGGGCCATTGGCCGCCGAAAGAATGTCCCGCCCCCAACGGCAGCTGGTAGGTCACCGTAGTAATCCAGTTGTGCCTAGCATCGATGGGGGATGGTCCTTTGTCCGACCCATGGTCATAGATGTTATAGGTAACGCCATTGCCTCCCCCGATCTGGTAGGCGCCGACTGGGTTGATTGGGAAATTGCTGAGATTCTTCGACCACGTGTAGGAGGTATTCAACGTCAGGCCGCCGCTGAACCGCTTGTCCAGCACCCACTGCCCCGCATTGTACCACTGATCGCCCCAGGGCGCATTGTACTGGATACCCGTGATATTGGGATTAGGACCCACCGCAGTGGCAGGAGTAAACCACCGCCCATCGGCATCCTTCAGGGGTACCTTCTGGTTCGGATTGTACACTCCCAGCTGGTCCATGCTCCGCATCCCAATGTAGTTCATCTTCACCACCCAATCCTGTCCAAGCTGTTGCTGCACCGACATAGTCCACTGCAACGAATGCGGCTCCGTAAAATCGTTGGGGACGTTAAACGGTTCCGCAGCCCTGCTGGCAAGCGCGACATCGCCGAACGGAAACGGAAACTTCAGCGGCGGCACACTGCTCTCCGTGAGGTTCCTGCGTGCAGAGATCAGAGGGTTGTCAGGAGCGTAATCGTAGGTATACGCGAGAGGCGGCTCGATGTACATTCCCGCTCCGCCGCGAACCACCGTTCTGCCGCTGCCCCCCGGCGACCAGGCGAAGCCGACCCGGGGCGTGAAACCAGCCAGCGGCGACTTGATCGCAAAGTAGGCCGCTCCCGGGTCGGTCAGAGGCGTCCCCTGCGAGTCCAAATAAACCTCCTTAAACACGGCCAGCTTTCCGTTCACTTCCCGCGGGGAACGCATGATTTCCCACCGCAGACCGAGGTTGAGCGTTAAGTTAGACTTCAGCTGGAAATCATCCTGCACGAAGGCAGCCCCATAGGTCTGCCGGTAACCACGATACGTATCGGCGTAATAGGTTCCGGGGGTGGTGTAGTTGATGTTCTGCGCATTCGAGAAAGGCCGGTTCGTTAAGAACCGCTGCAAGGTCTGCCAGCTAAAGTTGCCGTAGCAAGCCGAGCAGTTCGATACATTATCTTGATACCGCTTGATATCCGCTCCGATGGTGAGGGAATGCCGTCCGCGATTCACCATCACCTGGGCACTCTCGTTGAACAGGTTGTCCATGTACCAAAACTCGGAAACCAGCCCGGGGCCGATGCCACCAACGCTGACGCCTGAAATGGCGTAGCTCCCCAGGGGAACGCCTTGGATCGCTTGCAGACGGGGGTCCAGCCCCTTCCCCTCCGGGAATTCGCTGCCGAAATTCGTGTAGGTCTGCCATTGGGCTGCCCTCTGTCTGGTCAATCCAACCCGCACCGTGCTGAGAACCGTCGGACTCAGAACGCGGGTCCAGGACACGGCTCCGACCAAGTAGTTTCCGGCCTGGAAGTGCTGGTAAGGCACTGGCGTCAGTATTTGGGATTGGTTATCGGTGCGATCGCTGTAATCGATCGTCAAGCGCCCAAAAAAGCTGTCCTTGCTGGAGAGCTGATGGTCGACGCGCGCCGTGCCGTAATTCTCCAAAATATTGTAGGGACGGGTGCTGACGTGGTCGGCCACGCCGGTGCCCGAATAACGAATCGGGTCGGTCGGCAGCGGCAGCAGGTCAATCAGGGGCTGCACATTCGGGTCCACCACAACGGTCTGAGTGACCTTGCCCGTAGCATCCGTGATGTTACCCTGCCGGGTCTCCCGTGTCAGAGTAGAGCCCACGGCGGTATTCGCAGCGGCGACGCGCAGTGCTTCATAATTGGCGAAGAAGAAGGTCTGGTCTTTTTTGATCGGCCCTCCCAGCGTTCCGCCAAACTGATTGCGCTTGAACGGCGTGCGGTCAAAATGCGGATCCTTGAAGTAGGTCCGGGAGTCCAAATGCTCGTTGCGCAGAAATTCAAAGGCGGTCCCATGGAAGTTGTTCGTGCCCGACTGGGTCACTGCATTCACAACCCCACCGGCGGCCCTTCCGAACTGCGCTCCCGGCACACTTTGAATCACCGAGAACTCCCGCACGGCATCCACGCCCAACTGCTGGCCCGAAACGCTGCTGGCGGGAACTCCCCGGGCTCCGCTGGACGTCTCGATCCCGTCCAGCAGATTCGTCACTTGTTGCGGAACCGTGCCGCTGAGCACGCGGGCGCCGCCCTGTCCTCCTCCGATAAAAACACCGCCGGTGCTCCCCGTGTCTCCTCCGCTCATCGGCAGACTGCTGATCACGCCCGGCTGCGTGTTGGCCAGATCTCCAAAGCTGCGGCCGTTGAGCGGCAGGCTCTCGAGCGCCTGCTGGCTGACCAACTGGGAGATGGTGGCGTTCGTGGTGTTCACCAGCGGAGCTTCCCCCGTCACCGTGACCGACTCGGCGACCGCGCCCACCTGCAGAGCAAAATCCACGACCGCCTCGCGGCCGATGCTCAAGGTAATGCCGCTTCGCACCATGCTCTGAAATCCCGTTAGGTTGGCCGACACTTCGTAGTTGCCGGACTCCAGGCTGCTCACGCGGTATCGCCCCGCCCCATCCGTGGTAGCTGCATGCGTGATCCCCGTCTCCACCTGACGAACCGATACAGCCGCCCCCGGAACCACGGCTCCAGTGGAGTCCGTTACCGTTCCGGAAATGGTTGCCGTAATGACTTGCGCACACAGCAACTGCGTGAACAACAATGGCACAATCCAGATGCCCCGAGCCACCGTCGTGAAATTCATAGACTTGACCTCCTCAATCTCAAAACACGACCAATTGTTGGGATACGAATCGGGATCCTCGACATACCGTCGAACTTCGCCTTCTGCTGCCGTGCAGACCACCCCTCCTCACGAAGCAGATCGTGGTCAAAACTGCCTGAAACTAGTCCAGATCACACGCCTTGTCAAGGGAAATTGCGCGGAGCGCAAGGGGTGGGAGAGCCCGCAGCGGGTTGGCTAGGAGCGCTCTAGCCGCAGACGGGCGCGCTTGGGAATCCGAAATTCCGGCAGGCCCGTCTCGCGCCATACATCCAGGGCGCGCATCATCATTTCCTTGGGCGGCAAGGAGAACGTGCCCGCATCGATCTTCTGCGTGGCGTCCAGGACCATTTTGCTGCTTGCCGCGCCCAGGGTCTGGGACCCGCGAACCGCAGGGTCCATGTCCAGAGGAAAGTAGACGTCATCAATGATGACCGTGTCCCGCCTGGCATCGAAGAGCGCGTTCAGCGCCCAGTCGACGTGCAGAGGGTCTCGGATGTCAACATCCTGGTCGACCACCGTCACGCGCTTCAGCGGCGTCATGTCCGCTATGAGCCGCCCCACTCGCTTGCCGTGGCCGGGATATTGCGGCGCCATCGCGACAATGCAATGGGCCAGCAGCCCTCCAAAGGTCAGATCAACATAGACGTCGCTGACGCTGGTTTCGCTGAGGTCGCAGCGGAGAATCTTGAGCAACATCGCGGCATTGGTCAGACTCTGGATCGTGGTGCTCTCGCTGGGCGGCATCTGGCTGGTCAGACCGTAAAAGATGGGAGACTTGCGATGTGTGATGGCCTTGATGCGGGCCACCGGCTTGCGCGTCACCGGTGACATGAATCCTGCGAACTCGCCGAAGGGTCCCTCATCCGCAAAGTCGTTCGGGCGAATCTCGGCCTCGATGACAATCTCCGCGTTGGCGGGCACCAGCAGATCAATGGTCTTGGCCCTAACCATCTCCACGGGCTCGCCCATGAGCCCGCCGGCCAGGTGAACCTCATCGGTACCGTACGGAAGATTGGCAACTGTGGCCAGATGCACGGCGGGCGGCGCGGCTATGACCCACGCAATCGGCGCCGGCTCACCGCGGCCGGTAAACGACCGGCAACACATATATCCTTGCCGCCCGGGATTCAGATTGATGACCACGCTGTGGTCGTCCAGCACGCGGGTCCGGTAGACTCCTTGGT
>JBGPJR010000104.1:0-6445 GCA_041485545.1 Terriglobia bacterium | reverse complement strand
TGCTCGCAGATGGATTCAATCATCCGGTCGCGATGCGCCTTTACTTGCGCCGTGTATTGGCTGGGGATTTCCCCGGTTTCAAACTCCGCTCCCAACGTGTCGCTGCGGTACACGATGGCCTTGTTCTCCAGCAGGTCCAGGACACCTTCAAAACGCTCCTCGCTCCCCAGCGGAATCTGGATTGCGACCGGATGGGTCCCCAGGCGCGTTCTCATCATCTCCAGGCAGCGATCAAAATCCGCGCCAACGCGGTCCATCTTGTTGACGAAGGCGATGCGGGGAACACCGTACTTATCCGCCTGCCGCCAAACCGTCTCCGATTGCGGCTGCACTCCGGCGACGGCGTCAAAAACCGCGATGGCACCGTCCAGCACGCGCAGCGAGCGCTCCACTTCCGCCGTAAAGTCCACATGTCCCGGCGTGTCGATGATGTTGATGCGTACATCGCGCCAGAAGCAGGTCGTGGCGGCCGAAGTGATGGTGATGCCGCGCTCCTGTTCCTGTTCCATGTAGTCCATGACAGCGGTGCCTTCGTGCACCTCTCCCATGCGGTGCGTAATTCCCGTGTAGTAGAGGATCCGCTCCGTGGTGGTCGTCTTGCCCGCGTCAATGTGGGCCATGACGCCAATGTTCCGGGTTTTCTCGAGCGCAACCTTTCTCGGCATTCTCTGATGTTTCGCGTCCTTCCATCCAGACAGACGCGCTCCGTTAGCACATCCCCCGGAGAGTCCGCATTCTGTGCTTCCCGTTCATCCACCCAGGGAACCAGGGAACGAGAGGTCTATTGACGGGGGACCAAGATTGATCCTGAATCTACCAGCGGTAGTGGGCAAAGGCGCGGTTCGCCTCCGCCATCCGGTGAGTGTCTTCTTTCTTTTTGACGGCGGCGCCGCGCCCGTTATAAGCGTCCAACAGCTCGCCCGTAAGGCGCTCCACCATCCCTTTTTCTCCGCGTTGCCGCGCATAGCTGATGAGCCAGCGAATGCCCAGGCTGGTCCGGCGGTCCGGATTCACCTCGATTGGAATCTGGTAGTTCGCTCCCCCGACGCGGCGCGTCTTGACCTCCATCATCGGCTTGACGTTCTCCACCGCCTTTTTAAAAACCTTGAGCGGATCTTCCTGGGATCGCTCCTGAATCTTCCCCATCGCTCCGTAGAAAATTCCTTCGGCGATCGATTTCTTGCCGTCCCACATGAGCGAATTGACAAACTTCGTTACCAACTGAGTCCCGTAGACTCCATCCGGCAGCACTTCCCGATGCGCGACCATTCCTTTGCGAGGCATCCTAAGCGATTCACTCCTGATCGATGGGGCGGACTCTCACCTCCGCCGTGATTCCAGTTTGTCGGCGCCCGACCCCTAGCTTCAGGCCTTGGGCCGCTTGGCCCCGTACTTGGAGCGGCCCTGCTTCCGATTCGCCACCCCGGCGGCATCCAGCGTCCCGCGAACAATGTGGTAGCGCACCCCGGGAAGATCCTTCACGCGGCCTCCCCGGATCAGCACAATGGAGTGCTCTTGCAGGTTATGTCCCACTCCCGGGATATAAGCCGTGACTTCAATCCCGTTCGTCAGCCGCACTCGCGCCACTTTGCGCAACGCCGAATTGGGCTTCTTCGGCGTAGTGGTGTACACGCGCGTACAGACGCCGCGTTTTTGGGGACAGGATTGGAGCGCGGGACTGGCGGTTCTGGCACGGCTCTGCCTTCTTCCAAGCCGTACCAGTTGATTATGAGTCGGCACCGTTGCTCTTCCCTTCCTTGCGAAACACCCTGCCGTCCTGTGTTCTCCGAACCCAGACGCAGGCCCCGCGGCAATTATCCCGGGATTCGCTCAGCGAAAGGGCCCGAGCCGGGAGTTCCCTCACGCCGCACCAACGGACACGGCCACCACGCGGCAGTGACTACTCTGAGCCTTGTCTAGCTGAACCTTTCCAGAATAACAGGGGGGCAACAAGTTGTCAACAGTGAGGTTATCAGGTTAGTAGGTCACTTTGGTTCCGACCCAACCTCAAGGAGATGTCATTCCAACCGGCAGAGCTGTCAACAACCTCGCGGGCCGATTACCCCCCGCTCGCGGCCGCCGCTGCCTGATGCTTTTTTTCCTCCTCCGCCTTTTGTTCTTGCTCCTCCAGAAGGAGCTTGCGGACGTCCTTCAGCTTATCGCGCAACTCTGTAGTGGCGCGCTCTGCCTCGAAGGAGTTGCGGATGACGGTTGGAGTCAGCAGGACAATTAACTCGGTCCGCTGCGAAGAGGTCGAGGTATTTCCGAACAGCGCGCCTACATAGGGGATGTCCCCCAGCAGGGGCACGCGGTTCTTGGAGATTGATTTACTTTCCTGGATGATGCCGCCCAATGCCAGCGTCTCTCCGTCCTGCACCACCACCTGCGTGGAGATCGAACGTTTCTGGATACTCGGCGACTGGATTCCAGCCGTGGTCGGCGGCAACGGTGCGCTCACCTCCTGTTGGATTTGCAGGTTCACCAAACCGGAGGAGTTGATGCGCGGCGTGACGGTCAGCAGCACCCCGGTGTCGCGGTTCTGGATGGTGTTCGTGAACAGGCTGCTGCCCGAGACCTGCGCGCCACCTACCAGCGCTTGCGAGGTGAGGATTGGCACCTCAGTCCCTACATTAATATTGGCTGCGATATTGTCGCTGGCCAGAAGGGACGGCGCCGAAATGACGCGGGCCTGGTTGTGAGTCTCGGCGGCGTTGAGGAATAGCAACAGCTCGCGCGTCTTGCCGACCAGCGTTCCAATCGAGGCTGCAATTCCCGCGGGTCCGCCTCCAGCCGGAAGGGCGAAACTGCCTTGCAGCTTCCGCTCGCCTCCTTGGAGAGTGGGCCCACCCGTCCCCGTGGCGTCACGGTTCTGCAAGAATGCGCTTACCCCCGCGGACAGTGCCCCCGTTAGATCGACCTCGTACACTTTCGCTTCGATCATCACCTGCCGCGGCACAATGTCGAGGTCCTGCAGCGTGCGGCGCATCTCTTCGTATTCCTGCGCGGTGGCCTGTATGACGAGTTGATTGTTCACCGGATCGGGAACGATGCGGATGTGAGACTCTTCGCCCTGTCCCTGCGCCGGCCCCGAGAAAATCGCCATCGGCGCAGCGACTGCCTGGGGAGCGGCCGTGCCTTGGCCTCCTTGCGCCATCGAGCCTGCCGTGGTGGACGGCATCCCGGCAGAAGTTGTGGTGGCGCTCCGCGGCGCGGCACCCAGAAAGACCTGCGAGAGCACATTGGCAATATCTTCCGCTCTGCCATTTTCCACTTTATAGATGAAAGTTCGCACGCCGGCCCCGACCGTCGGCTGGTCCAGACGCTGCAACCACCGCTCCACCTCTTCATACACGCTCGGATTCGCCGTAACCACCAGAATGGAGTTGATGCGCTCAATGGGCACGAACCGGATCGCCGAAGTGCCTCCCGAAAGCCCGTAGGCTGCGAAGACCTGTTCCATTTCTTTCGCCACCGTCTTCGCTTCGCTGCCCTGCACCGCATACAGGCGCGCCCGCTGGTTCGTGAACGCTTCGGTATCGAACTGCGCCACCAGCTCCAGCAGGCGTTTCATACTGCGGCTGCTGTCTGTGATGATCAGAACATTGCCCGCGTCGTGGCTGAAGAGGGCCCCGCCCTCGGAAAGAAACGGTGTCAGGATCCGGGTCATATCTGCGGCCGAAACGTAGCGCAGAGGAATGATGTTCATCACCACCCGATCGTCCGGTGATACGGCCGCTGCGGACTGGTCGAGCGAAGGCTCCAGCGGAATCCGCTGCACGTTTTGCAGCAGCGTGATACGAACCAGGTTGCCGGTCTGGACGGCCGTCGCGCCATTCACCCGCAGGATCATTTGCAGCAGCGGGAACAGGTCCTCGCGCCGCAAATCGCCCAGCGTGTTGACGTTTACCGTTCCCTTCACCTGCGGGTCTACCACGTAATTCAGTTGCAACTGTTCGGCGATGATGCCGATGACCTGCAGCAGGTCCGTGTTCTCCAGATGCAGCGCAATACCCGAGGGCGCCTCCTGCGGAGCCGGGGCCGCGGCTGCCGGGCTCTGCTGCGCCGGTGCGGGCGCCGTCTGCGGCGCGGCGACCTGAGCCCCGGCCGTCGGAGTGTAGAGCGCCAAGGCCAGGAGCCCAGCCGCAATCAGCGGCCTTGGACCAAATGTTCCGGCTCCTCGATCGACCTGCGGTGCCTGGTTGCGCTTCCAAAGCGCTGTTGCGAATCGCTGCATCATTTCGGAATCTCCTCATACCAAACTTGCGGTCCAAACGGAGTTCGGCGCTCGTACCGGCGCCGGTTGCCTTCAATGGTCATTCTCACGTCGGGAGGCAACGCCACCGGAGCGGACGCCGAGGCGGGCGGTGCCACCGACCCGGCCGGAAAGGTATTCTCCGGCGTGGGCGGAGGACCCGCGCTCGCGCTGCTCTCGACCACAGGAGCCCCAGCCGTAGCGGAGGGAACCGCCGGAGCCTCCGGCCGGGCTACGCTCTTGGCAGACTGATACACGTTCAACGTCGTCCGCTGCCCCTGGCTCTCTACCACGACCGCCTCATCGCGGATCTCGGCCACGGTGTAGCCGGCAAACTGTTCACCCACTTTTACGCGGCGGAATCTGCGCCTCTCAATCTGCCCTGGCTCCGCCATCAGAGCCTCGTAACCGGCTCCCAGCTTCATGGTTCCGAAGACCACCGGCAGCGGCTGCGCAGCCTGGACCACGCCTTCCTGTCGGAGCGTGCTGGTACGGTCGGGACTGAAGATGTTGTTTGCCACAACCTCCCCCACGGAAACCGCGCTCGCCTCCATCGCACTCGGCAGAACCAACATGGGGGCGGCGACGCTCCCGGCGGCGGCCCGCGCCTTTTGGGCGTAGGCCTCGTTAGCGCTCTTCCACTGCGCCCCCAGCCTCCAGCCCAGCGCCAGCGCGCCGAGCGCCAGGACCACGTTGAGTATCCAAAGTTGCCGTTCCTGCATAAGGCCTCGCTTGGCTCCTAAGAGCTCATCAAATGCCGCTAACGCACAGCCGCCTGTTGCGTTTCCTCCCACCGCATCACGCCAGCGACCGTCATGCTGACCGTAATCCGCTTGTCTGCGCCCCCGCTGGACTGCACTGTCAACCGCGGGATCGTCACGATTTTCGGACCACTCTGCAATTGCGACAGCAAGGTTGCCAACTGCTCCAGCCGGCACTCGAACTGCAACCCCAATGGCACCTGGGCGTAACCACTCGGATCCGGTTGCACGGGAAGAAAGCTGCTGGAGCGAAGCTCGATCTCCAGACCAGATGCAATCTGTTTCACTGCGTCCTGGAGATCCGCCGATGCCAGCGCGGGCGTGCTACCTGGCAGCAAGCCGCCCTCGGCCTCCTGCAACCGATTTTGGAGCGCCGCGGCCATTTCCGGATGCGACGCGGCGACGGCCAGCGCCGCGCGATACTTGGTCAGCGCAGCTTCGCGCAGGGGCAGCTCCGCGCGCTCCTGTTGCCAGCGGTCCCACGCCGGAAACGCCAGGAAGCGCAGCACCAGCCACAGCGCCAACGCTGCTGCCAGCGCCAGGAGTGCTTTTCGGTCCCGTTGTCCTAATGCCATCGAAGTCCCCACGTTGGCCTCACGGACTGGCGGTGCGCAGCCGCGCTCCGATCCGGAAGCCTTCCTTTCCGTCGTTCGTTCGGGTAACGGCAGATAGGAACTGCGGCGCCTCCAGGCGGGCCGAGTTTGCCAGCGCCTGCAACACCGCGGTCGCCGATGCCGCCGAGCCCGTCAGCGATACGGAATTGCCGTCGTACTGCACGGTTTGCAGCCAAGCGTCGGAGGGCGTCAAACGCGTCAGCTCGTCCAGCAGCTCGACGGGAAGCACCGAGGAACGGCGCAGCCGCGCCAGCGTCGCCAGTCGTTCATAGACTCTGCGATCCTGTTCCTGGCGCTGTTCGAGCTGCTGAATCTGCGGCTGCAGCGCCTCGCGATCGCGTTCCAGGCTGCGACTGTACCGCCAGTCCTGAACCGGCGCACGCAGTCCCAGCGCCACGGCCAGCATTACGACGAGTCCGGCAAGCGCGTAGGTCGGCACGTACGCCATGGGAGACTCGTACGAGCGCCTCTCGGCCGGGAGCAGATTCAAGGCCAACGGACCGCTCCGGTTGGCGGAAGACCGAGCCGCGGCGAGGCCCACCACGTTCTCACGTAAGTCTGATGGCTCGAGGTCACTTGCGAATGTCCCGAACAGATCCGCGAGCGGCGCCCGGCGCAGCGTTGCATCGCTGGCCAGAGCAGCTTCGTTAGGCCACGCCTGGCCTCCCAGATAGACGATCGCCGCTTCCGTCGGGTTCAGGCGCAGCTCGGAGCGAGCCAGCTCCAACTCTCTTCGGACCAGCGCGGCCACCTGCTCCGCCTCTGTACCCGGCTCCCAGCAAACCTCTCTGGAAATGACCGCTCCGCCTGGAGCGAGG
>JBGPJR010000103.1:0-6512 GCA_041485545.1 Terriglobia bacterium | reverse complement strand
TATGGACCTGCTGCTAATTCAGGAGAAGCTTCGCGAACTGCTCAAGGAGCGGATTGCGCTCGGCACCACCCAAAGACAGGTGGCCGAGGCGCTGGGCATGGAGCAGGCACACGTCAGCCGTTTTCTGAACGGGCGCGGAAACTTCCATCTGGCTACGCTCAACCAGTTGCTGCGCTTCCTGCAATTGGACGTCGAGGATCTGGTGCCGGTGGAGGAGATGATTCGACGCGTGCCGACGCTGGATTATTCCAACAGCGACTACTGTGACGTACCGCTGCTCAAGGGGAAGCTAGGACCCGGCCAGCCGTTTCCCGTCGAGGGCCGCATCGCAGGCTATCGTGCCTTCTTGCGCAGCTTTGTGCGCCCGTTTCACCGCCCTGTGCTCGTGGTGGTCGGTGCCAAGGAGGACGCCATGGTTCCCGCCGTGCAGCCGCGCGACTTGGTACTGCTCGACACCAGCGCCGCCAAGCGCAAGGCACCCCGGCTGGATCGCATTTACGCCGTGGCTTTTGGGAATGATTCCGGCATCCGCCACTGCGGCCTGGCCGGCTCTTCAGTGGTTCTGGTGGGGGAAAACTTGCGCGGCGTGGAGAATCGTCCCAGGGAGATTTCCCTCGACGCCGTAGACATTCTTTCTGTGATCCGCGGAGAAGTGGTCTGGGTCGGCCGCGAACTGTAATCCGAGCTGCGCGTGAGCAACCGGCCACGTTTTTCGCAAACCGCGGCAGCAACGTAGCTACGCGAATTGCGAACCGGGGCGCTGCTCGTAGCGCCAGCGGCGGTGCTCTTTGAGCATGCAGCGATCCATCACCACGGCGAGCCCGGCCGCTCGGGCGCGCTGGGCGGCGTGCTCATCCACCACTCCTTCCTGCATCCAGACGGCCTTGGCGCCCACGGCGATGGCGGACTCCACCAACGGGGCGGCCAACTCCGAGCGGCGGAAGATGTCCACCACGTCAATCTTCTCCGGCACATCTTCCAGGCGAGCGTAAGCCTTTTCGCCGAGGATCTCCGTCTCACTGGGATTCACGGGGATGATGCGATAGCCCTCGCTTTGGAGATACGACGCCACGCGATAGCTGGGTCGCGAGGCGTTGCTGGAGAGGCCCACGACCGCAATAGTCTTGGAGTGTTCCAGAATGCTGTCGATGTCGTTCATCAGTTGACGTCCTCTCTGGAGTAGTGCAAGCGCAAGTCCCTCGTTGCTACGCTCTTCGAGACAACGGCGCCGCAGAAGCATCCGGCGATCGGTTGCCGCGGGACTCGGCGAGCAGGCGCTCGATCTCGGCGGGGCGCAGGCGGCGGAACTGGCCGGGCTCAAGGTTCCCGAGCGACAGCGAGCCGATCCGCACGCGCTTCAGCTTGCGCACCGGATGGCCGATGCGCGCGAACATGCGCCGGATCTGGTTTTGGCGCCCTTCGCGCAAAACTACTTCGTACCAGGGATTGCCGGATTCCTTGCGCCCCAGCGCCGGCAAGGGACGGATGCTTGCCGGCAGCGTCTTGCGGCCGTCGAGCGCGATGCCCTTCCGCAACTTCTCCAGATCGGCTTCTGCGGGCCGCTTGGCAACTTTGACCCAATACGTCTTGGGAACGCCGGCGGAAGCAGACAGAATGCGGTTGGCGAACTCGCCGTCGTTGGTGATGAGCAGCAGGCCCTCGCTGTGGTAATCGAGCCGGCCCACGGGATAGACGCGTTCGGCGACGCCCGCGAGCAGGTCCATGACGGTCTTGCGATGCTCCGGATCGGAGCGCGTGCTGACGTATCCGCGCGGCTTGTTCAAGGCCAGATAAACGCTCGGCTGCGTGAGACGCACCGCCTTGCCGTCCACCTGGATGCGCGCGTGGGCGGGGTCGGCTCGTGTGCCCAGTTCGCGGATGACCTTGCCATCCACGCGCACGCGACCTTCCACGATCCACTCCTCGGCCTGCCGCCGGGAGGCGAGGCCCGCATGGGCAAGAATCTTTTGGAGCCGTTCAAAAGCCATTGGAAGAAGGCGCCGGCTGCGGCGCGGGGGTTTCGAAGGAAGCGCGCAGCAGCTCTTCGAACTCCTCCATGCTGGGCAGATCTTGCAGGCTGCTGAGGCCGAACTGGATCAGAAATTCCCGCGTCGTTTTATAGAGAATCGGGCGTCCGATGACCTGCTTGCGGCCGGCGGTCACAATGAGTTTGCGTTCCAGCAGCGTCTTCAGGACGCCGGCACCGTGAACGCCGCGAATCGCCTGGATCTCCGGCAGGGTGATGGGCTGGCGGTAGGCAATGGTGGCCAGCGTCTCCAGCGCCGCCATGGACAGCTTCAGCGGCGGGGCAAGACTCTTGACGAACCGGCGCACCGCTTCATGATGCTCCGGCTTGGTGAACATCTTGTAGCCGCCGGCCACCTCGCGGATTTCGATGCCGCGGCCGTCCTGTTGATACTGTTGCTGGAGCACACCGAGCGCGCGGAGCACAGCGTTGCGGTCAACGCCTTCCAGCGCCGCAACGATCTGGTCCACGGTCACGGGCTCTTCGGCGACGTATACGATCGCTTCGATGGCGGCCTGCAGGCGGCGGTCTTCCCGTTGGCCGGTCAACTGTTCTGAGGTGATGTCTTCCATGATGACAAACGTGGCTCGCTCTTCAATACTAGCGGTAGTCCTCCGGGGCGGCGTGATCCAAGCCAGCCACCGCATGGGCAAAGCCCTGGGCGCGGCGCAGTTCGATTTCGCCGAACAGCTCGCTCTGGCGAATCGCGACGGCTTGCAAACGGATCAGCTCCAGCAGGGCGAGGAAGCACGCCACCACGGCTTCGCGCGAGCGCAGTCCTTCGAGTACCTCCCGCAACGGCAACGGCTGCGCGCGGGCCGCGAGCACGTCGCACAGTCGCCGTATCATCTCTGCTACGCTGATTTTCTCTTCGGCGATGTCCAGCAGCGGCCGCTCCCGCGCGCGCTCCAGCACCTGCTGAAAGGCCTTGATCAGATCGAACAGCGAGACGGCCATCTCCGGCTCCGCGTCGGGGTCCAGAAATTCGCTCAAGCCCGGCGCGGACCACATGGCTCCCTGTACCAGCTGCTTTTGCTGCAGCATTTGCGCCGCTTTCTTGAATTTCTCATGTTCGAGCAACTGATAGACCAGCTCGCTGCGCGGGTCTTCGGCGTCCTCGGCCTGCGCCGCGGGGTCGGGAGGCAAGAGCATCTTGGATTTGATGTGGATCAGCGTGGCGGCCATCACCAGAAATTCCCCGGCCACCTCCGTGTCCAGCCGCTCCAGGTTGCGGTGCAGATAATCCAGGTACTGGCCCGTGATCTGTGCGATGGGGATGTCATAAATATTGATCTCCTGCTTGCGGATCAAGTCCAACAGCAGGTCCAGCGGGCCTTCATAGGTTTCGATCTGAATGTTGTAGGGCGGTTCCATCACTTCGTATCCGACAGGTTCATCGCCGTGCGAACCTTTGTCATGGTCTCCTGAGCGGTCACCCGTGCGCGTGCGGACCCTTGCTCCAATACGTCGCGAACTGCCCCAGGATTCTTCTCGTACGGGCGGCGGCGCTCCTGGAATGGAGCCAGCAACTGCACCAGACTGTCAGCCATCAGCTTCTTGTCCTCGACGCAGCCGATGCCGGCGCGGCGGCACTCCCGGTCCACCATCTCGAGGGTGGACGCCGGAGAGCAGAGCTTGTGGTACGCAAACACAGGGCAGATGTCCGGGTTGCCCGGATCAGAGCGACGCTTGCGAGCCGGGTCAGTGAGCATATTGGACACCTTCTCGCGCACCACCGGCTCGGGATCGCTCAGGTAGATGGCATTGTTATAGCTCTTGCTCATCTTGCGCCCGTCAGTGCCGGGCAGCCGCGGCGTGGGCGTGAGCAGCGGCTGCGGTTCCGGAAATACGGGACCGTAGAAATTCGCAAAGCGGCGGCAGATCTCGCGCGTCAGCTCGATGTGCGCCACCTGGTCCTCGCCGACCGGAACAAAGTCGGCCCGGTACATCAGAATGTCCGCCGATTGCAAAACCGGGTAGCCCAGAAACCCGTAGGTGCCCAGATCCTTGTCCTGAATATTTTCGCGTTGCTCTTTGTACGTAGGCACGCGCTCCAGCCAGCCGAGCGGCGTGATGAGCGAAAGCAGCAGGTGCAGCTCGGCATGTTCGGGGACATGAGACTGCTGAAACAACACGGCCTTGGCCGGATCCAGGCCGACCGCCAAATAGTCGGTGACGCTCTCCAGGATGTAGTTCTGCAACTGGCTGGTGTCCGCGTAGTGCGTGGTCAGAGCATGCCAGTCGGCGACAAAAAAGTAGCAGTCGTATTGCTTTTGTAGCTCCAGCCAGTTCTGGAGTGCGCCGACCAGATGCCCCAGGTGGACCTTTCCCGTAGGTCGCAATCCGCTGAGCACGCGGGCGCGGGACTTTTCCGGAGCGGGGGTCATGAGGCCGGCACCCTGGGTGCGCGGAACCTGCGGCCTGGTTCACTCAATGGCGTCGGCTCCCTCGACTTCTTTTTCTGTGACCGTCGCAGCGGTAAAGACAGCGTCGCTTGCCTCGGAGGGGTCCAAGAGCAGCAGCACCAACGCGGGGTTTCCATCCTGCTGGTAGCGAATGGTCAGCCAGTTACGCTTCTCCTGTGAAGGCGCGGCCGACACGCCGGGCAGCGTCCCTTCCGGGGCTTGCGCCGAATGATCGTAGCGCATGGAAGTGATGGCGGAATAGCGGATTTCCTGGTAGGTCACGCTGCGATCCCCGCGTCCTCGGAGAAAAAGACTGAAATCGTCGAACACCAAGTCGATCTCGCGCTCCTGCACCCGGCCTGCTTCCAGGTAGAACTGCTTCGTCTTCTCGAAGGGAACCTCATGGCCGAGAGCCACCTGCGGGATCACCATCAGGATCACAAAGCAGCAAAACCCCATAGTGCGGATTGCGTCGGTCATGAGAGCCGTCCCCTCACTTTTCGGCCAAGGACGATGTGCACCGAAAGCGCATTTGTTGGAGCGACACCCAAAGTATAACGACTGCGAAACACGGTGTCCAGCCGACCAGCCTACCCAGCACGGCGATCAGAAGCCGATCAGGGAATTGAAGAAGTTGAGGAATGGAGCAAACAATCGGGAGAGGTCGGTGAGCCAGATCAACGCCAGGAGCAGGACAAAGCCGTACTCCTTCACCGAGCCATAGAGGTCGCGGAGTCCTGCCGGAAGCAGGCCTTCCAGG
Organism: Terriglobia bacterium; assembly: GCA_041485545.1. Classification (GTDB taxonomy): domain Bacteria; phylum Acidobacteriota; class Terriglobia; order 2-12-FULL-54-10; family 2-12-FULL-54-10; genus DATMAF01. The sequence continues at coordinate 1,321 of JBGPJR010000103.1, read as the reverse complement.
ATGTGGCTGCCGTCCAGCGGCGGGATGGGGATCAGGTTGAAGACCGCGAGAACTACATTGATGGTCATAACGGCGTAGAGCAGCAGCATCAGCGGATCCAGAACGGAGTCCCTGCCGGCGACGCTGGTCGCTCCGCTTACCAATCCTATGAAACGAAGAAGCACGACGGCGCCGGCGGCGACCAGAAAATTGCTGACCGGGCCCGCGGCGGCTACGAGCACGTTGTCGCGACGCGGATTGCGCAGCTGCGAAACGTTCACCGGAGTGGGCTTGGCCCATCCAATCACCGGTAGGTGCGTAAGGGCGGCCACCAGCGGCATCAGAATGGTTCCAACGGGATCAATGTGCCGCACCGGGTTCAGAGAAACGCGGCCCAGCAACCGGGCCGTCGGATCGCCCAGCCGGTTTGCCGACCAGGCGTGAGCGGATTCGTGAAAGCTGATGGCAAACAGAAAGGCCAGAAACTGAAAGAGAATTTCAATCGTCGAGAAGCTCAAATCTCCTCCGGGGCGCTGGATTGGAACCGACGCCCCCCGATCGGGGGCGGCAGAAGCAATGCTAGCACAGGGTCTGAAGGCCAGAGTATATTGGGAATGCCTTGGTTACAATGCTTGCGGTGGACACCAGTTCGGGGCAGGGAAGTCTTGCGCTCGCGCGGGAGGACGGAGGGTGCGAGTCCGTGGAGCTGCCGGCGGAATGGACCAGCACCGCACTGCACGGCGAACTGCAGCGGCTGTTGCAGCGCCACGGGATCAAGAGCGCGAACCTGGATGGATATGCGGTGGCGAACGGGCCGGGGCCGTTTACCGGCCTGCGCGTGGGACTGACTGCCGTGAAAGGCCTGGCGGAGGTGCACGGCAAGCCTATGGTGTTGGTCTCCACTCTGGAATTGCTGGCGGAGGCGGCGCGGGAACAGCTCTCTCCTTCCTGCGACGGGATGCTCGCGCCGCTGCTGGACGCACGGCGCAACCAAGTCTTTGCAGCGCTCTATGAGACGCAGGAAGACAAACTCGCCTTGGTTGTAGAAGAGTGCGTGTGCGCACTGCCGCTGTTTCTTGAGCGCGTTCGTGCCGCGGCTCCCGCTTCCGTGCGGTTCTGCACCACCGAGCCGGAACGGTTCGCTGGCGAAATCGTGCGGTCGGGCTGGGACGAGTCCGCGCTCGTCAAGGTTGCGCCGAACCTTGCGCCCACGCTCGCTCGCGTGGGACTGCGGCGGCTTCGCCAGGGGCTCGGCGTGCCGGCGGCCCAGGCTGCGGCAAATTACATCCGGCTCTCCGACGCCGAACTATTTTGGAAAGGGTAATTCAAATTCGAAACCTGG
>JBGPJR010000102.1:0-6514 GCA_041485545.1 Terriglobia bacterium | reverse complement strand
GCCGCCTCCCGCGTGCATCGCGGAAGAAGGAGAACTGTGATGAAAAGCTTTATCGTGGGGGTGGTGGCATTACTAATGGTAGTGGGAGCTGGGGCGACCCAGGCACACGCGGTACCGAGAATTGCCTTGCTTAACTCGTCGAACACCGCCGATTTTTTTGATCCCGCGATGGACGCGCTCTTCCCGGAGCGAGACTATACGCCGGCCTATTGTGGGATCGGCTTGACGCTGGCGCGCGAGGAATCGAACCGCTATTGGATGGGCTGGCAGTGGGCGTTCGACCATAACTTTCTGGCCACCGGACCGGACGTCAAGTACGACTACCCGAACGTCTACATGACGATCTTCGATTGGAACATCAACCCTACGGATCTGGCTGGCTTTGACATCCTGCTCCTCTCCAATGATGTCAACCTCAGCCGGGAGCAGATGCAGGTCATCCAGCAGTGGGTGTTGAAAGGCGGCATCCTCCTGGCGACCTTCGGCAGCGGCTATGACGAAATCGTCACGCTCGGCAAGGGAGATACGATCCGCAACGCAAAGGGGCATACGGACGGATTGCATAATCTCTGGCAAGACCCTTTTAACAAGCTGTATACCAGCACCGCCATTTCCGTCTTCACGAACGTCATCATAACCAATAACGCCGCGCCCGGTCCGGCGCAGGGCGTGCCGCTGGGCGAGACCTTTTATGGCCGCTGGGCAAACCTGCTGACCGGGCGGCCGCTGAACTTCAGCAATGCCTACGCGTTTCTGAAGTTCTACGACTTCGCGCCGGACAACTCCTGGCTCCCGGTGGACTCCAAGAAGCCGCAGCCGGCTATCCTGAGCACCAAGAACAGTAAGGGCTGGGTGGTGTATTACGCCTTTGCGCCGGAGTTCAACGTGGCGCTGGAGTATGACGTGGCCGGACATTGTGCGGGAGACCCGGCTTATAAGAAGTTCGACCCGCATGGCAACCTAGTGCTCGATGGCAACCCGGCACCTGGAATCCAGGCCGGAACGGCAGACGAGGTCAACGGCTACCATGTGCCCAGTGCCAGCGCGGGCTTGCTGCCGTTGATGAAGGCAACAGTGGATTTTCTGCTGGACCTTCCGCAGTAGTGAAAATGGGCGCCGGCCGCCGGCGCGAGCGGGAAGCGAGAGTTACGGTGCGCAGAGAGAACATCTACCCCCACAAGAGCCTGCGGTACATGCCGTTCCGCAACCTCTTTTTGTGGCAGGGCCTGATCGTTTCCGTGGTGGCGGATATTCTCCTGGTGTGGCAGATGGAGACGGTGCTCGACTGGCACACACGCGCGCTGCAGCACCTGCTCAACCTGGCGGAGGTTCCCTGGGAGGCGGGCCGGCAAATCAGCGTTCTTCCCAACCTGTCTGCGACGCTGGTCCGTGCGCCGTATCTGGATTATCTGGAGCACCCCTGGTATCCCTGGTCCTTCCTCGGAATCGCCCTGGCGATCTTTCTGGTGGGCTACCGCTACTGGCCGGCTCCCCTGCGGCCTCTGCTGGCGTTGCTTCCCATCGGGCTGGGTGTCACCCTGGTGTACCTCAAGCTGGTTTCTCCGAATCTCCCTTATAGCCCGGAAGACTTCTGCGCCCTCTGGTACCGCGGCGAGACCTATCTGTGGCTCCTGCTGCCCTGGGTCTTCGGGTTGGGGCTGTTCACCTTGAATGTGCCCTTCGCGCTGAAGCTGCCCTGGCTGGTGGTCGTTTTTCTCTATTCGGTTTTCTGGTCGGTGGTGCGGCTGGCGCTGGCAGTGGCCACGTTCTACTACTTCGGCTCCATGTGGATGCCCATCTTTTATTTCCTCTTCGGCTTCCTGGCGGACTTTCTGTACGTGGTCGCGTTTTACTCGCTGGCCATGGACCGGGCGGCGCACTTTTTGGTGAAGCAGAAGGAGGTCTGGCAGTCATGATCCTGGTAGCGAAAATTGTGGCCATCATCGTCGTCCTGGTTCTGGTGACCTACACCGTGCGGCACATCCTCTTTGCCCTTGCGCGGCTATTCCGCCGGCAAAGGATGAACTATACGGATCTCTCCGGATTCCATCTGCCGTCCATTTCGGTCCTGATCCCCATGCACAACGAGGAATCCGTCGCCCCGGACGTGATCGAGGCGCTGCTGGAAGCCGATTATCCGCACGACCCCGACCTGTTCGAAATCATTCCGATCAATGACCACTCCACCGACCGCACCGGCGAGATTCTGGACGACTACGCCAAGAAGCACGCCTTCATCAAGCCGCTGCACCGTCGCGAAGGATTGCGCGGAAAGCCCGCGGCGCTCAAGGCCGCTACGCAGATCGCGCAGGGCAGCATCCTGGTTATCTTTGACGCCGATTACATCCCCGGCAAGTCCCTGCTGAAATTCCTGGCCGCTCCCTTCGCCGACGCCGAGGTGGGCGCCGTGATGGGCCGCGTGGTGCCGCACAACGTAGGCGCTTCCCTGCTCACGCGCCTGCTGGACCTGGAGCGCGCCGGTGGCTACCAGATTGACCAGCAGGCCCGCTACAACCTGGGATTGATCCCGCAGTTCGGCGGTACGGTGGGCAGCGTGCGGCGCACCGCGCTGGAAGCTGTGGGCGGCTGGAACGCCCTCTCCTTGACCGAGGACACCGATCTCACGCTGCAGCTCGCCATCCACGGCTGGAAGGTCGCCTATGTAAACCGGGCCGAGTGCTACGAGGAGGTTCCGGAAACTTGGCATGTTCGGCAGCGCCAGATCGAGCGCTGGGCGATCGGCCACACCGAATGCTTTCACCGCTATCTGGGTCAGTTGATGCGTTCCAAGTTCCTGGATTGGAAAACAAAGCTCGACGGCGCGCTGATGCTGGGGGTCTACCTGACCGCTCCGCTCATCCTGATCGGATGGCTCGCCTGCACCGTGCTGTTTTTTTCCGGGCAAAGTTTCGTGCCCGCCTTGACGGCGTTTTTCATCGCCAGCATGTGCTATAACACCTTTGGCAACTTCGCTTCCTTCTTCGAGATTGGCAGCAGCGTGATCCTGGACGGCACGCACCGGCGGGTGCGCCTGCTCCCGCTCAACATCGCGAATTTCGCCTTCAGCACCGCGACCGTCAGCGCCGCCCTTGGCAAGTACTATAGCAACCGCATGCGGGGCCGCGAGCCTGGCGAGCGCTGGGTCAAGACGCAGCGGTACCGCGACGGCGGGGGCGGCGGAACGGGATTGATCAACGGCAGCGGCGACGGAAACGGGAGTTCCGAGGGCATTGGAGGGACCGCCAGCAGGGGCTCTTCCGGCAAGAGCGGCGCCAGCCTGTATAGTATCCTGCACCTGGAGGATGCCCCGGCCGCACCGGTTGGCGGCGACCTGCTGGTTTCCGCGCTCTCTAGCGCCGGGCGCCAGAGCAGCAATGGAAACGGACACTCGAATGGCAACGGCCACTCGAACGGGGCCTCTAATGCTCCTCCAAATGGTCACTCGCTCCCGGCAGCCGGTGAAAATGGAAATGGCCACGCCCTGGTGGAAAGCAACGGGCCTGCCAGCGGGCGCGGATTGAATTACCTGCGCGCCAACGGCAATGGCAATGGCACGGCCCACGAAAACGGCCACAACGGGCACCAGTCCGTCGCGGGGAACGGGCACGCTCACAACGGCAACGGCCATTCGAATGGTCCCTCGCACCACAACGGGGGTGGTAGCGGCCAAAGCACAAACGTGGCGAACCCCAAAAACAGCGATTGCCGCCACGAAGACGCCGTGGAAGAATTGCTGGAGGCGGGTGGAAAGGAGAACTCTCCATCGTAGAAACTGTTTTCATCGCCCTCCTGTGGTACTGGCCAGGAGCTCGCGGAAAACGGTCGAATACGAGTCAGTCACACCCGCTGGCAGCGGGACGTGAAACAGGGTGTCAGTTGGGTACCGGCTGTCGAATCTCATGCTCGGCTATCTGATTCTGCTCGTTATCTTCCTCTCGCTATTCGCGCTGAGTTTTTACTTTGGCTTCCGTGAATGGCTCCATCCCGAAGACAACGCTCCGCTCCCCGTGGACGTGGAGTATGTCCGGGTGGAAAACTACTTCGGCACCTCGTTCCGCTCCAAGATGCAGGAGTGGCTGGAAACGGCGCGTCCGGTTGCCACCAGCGGGCCGTTGCTCCCTCCCGTGGAGGCCATTCTGGAGAAGGACAACGGCGAGAGGATTCTGCTCCTCAACAGCGGCCAATTCGGCGACGGCAAGGAGCATGACGAATTGCTGTGTTGCGACGGGGACGTGACGCTGGCGGGCCACTCCGTGTTCCAGCGGGAGATCTACAGCCGCGGCAAGGTCGAGACGGGGACCGCCGTGAAAATGCAAGCGCTCGCGGCAGACCGCGATGTGCTGCTGGGCAGAGACAACGAGGTGGCGCGATGGGTCGACGCCATCGGGAAGATCCGCCTGAGCAACGGCACCGTGGTCCACAGCCGGGTGTGCTCGCAGGAATCCATTCAGTTGGATTCCGGCGTATCGGCGCAGTCGCTGTACGCGCCCGTGATCTTCACGGCCGGATACAAGCCGCAGCCGGGATATACGGCCCCCTCCGAGGAGATGGCCCCGGGGGCGGCCGACGCCGCCATCAGCAAGTCTATGGAATCGTTGCCGCCCAACGTGGCTCGCCTGGCAGTAGACACCTTGCTGGTGCGGGGCGATCTGGACCTGAAGCCGGGCAGCCGCGTGGACAGCAACCTGATCGTTCATGGTACGCTGCGCTCCGGCGCGGATTGTGTGTTTCTGGGTGACGTGAAGGCAGCCAAAGTGCAACTCGGCCCCCGCAACGCCGTCTCTCGCAACCTGGTTTCCGGAAGCACGCTGGAGGTGGGGGAGTCGAGCCGCGTGGGGAAGGCGCTGGTAGCGGAAACCGACGTGTTCCTCGCCAGCGGTACCCGCGTAGGCCAGCCCGGAAAACTGGGCGTCGTTAGCAGCGGCCGGGAAGTGAAACTGGCGGGAAACGTGGCCGTCTGGGGAAAGATCTCTGGTGGCCATGCGGTGGTCACAATCTTGGGGAAGTCGTGAAGCAATCTGTGAAACGAGCCGGGATCGGAGTTTTCGGGGCGCTGGCCCTGGCACTGCTGGCATGGCCTCAGACGCTGGCGGCTCAACAGGCCGAAGGAACCCCTGCCGAGCAGTCCGAGCCAGCGCGGGTCGAAGCCACCAGCACAACACCCGCCATCCCGGAGAAAAAGAATTTCTCCCTGGAGATAGGCGGCGCCTACAGTGCTTTTATCCCTGGTGCCGGCTCCGGCAACTGGCGTGGGTGGGACTCGAGGCTGATCTACGCGGGTTGGAAGCGATTGACGCCGTTCGGCGGGGTGGCCTCTTTGGGCAACGGCTTCGGTTGGCAATACTCTTTGGGCGCAGGGGCCTACGTGACCATTACGAAGTGGTTCTGGACCGTCGGCGGCTTCAGTTACGCGCCCAAGAGCGACACTTCGTTTTTCATCCACAGGCGTTTTGATATAGCAGGGATGCTGACCGTCCCAGGGGTCAATGGGTTAGTCTTTTCGGTTGGGCTGACGGAGTTGCCTGCATACAAGGATTCCGGTGCCGGTCGCACCATCGCTCTCGGCGACCTCTACTACTGGCGCAAGTTCATTTTCAGTGGGAGCGTCAACCTGAACTTTTCGCAGCCGGGAGACCAGCATTCCGTTTCCGGCCAGTTTGGCGTTAATTACGGCACGCAGGGCAAATATTTCGTTTCGGCAGGAATGTCGGGCGGCAATGTGGCATACGACTTGACTGCCAATGTCCCCCTCAACGTCCGCTATCAAACTTTCGACGGATTTGCCGCTTACACTAAGTGGGTTAGTCCGCACACCGGTCTGAATTTTCGGTATGGCTACCAGAAGATCCTGGACGGTTATGAACGGCACTCGATGCGCATGGGCGTGTTCCGTGAGTTCTGATTTGGGAGGCGCCTCTCTTCCGCGCTAGGCGGGCTGAGCCGGAGAGTACGGACCGCCGGATTGGGGGCGTTTCCGTGAATTCCGATCCGCAACGAACTGTTTCCGCCAACGATCCTTTCGCCTGGGTCTGCGCTGTTTCCCTCCTCGCCTATATCGCCTTCAGTAATGAACTCCGCTACTATGCCTCGGCTTGGCCGTACTATATCCAACTTCTGAAATCATGGATCGCTACCCGTAACAAAGAGGCCGTGCCCGTTCCGGACGGTGCTTCCAGTGCCGCTTTCCCGGCTGGCGAGCCGTTTCTCTTGGCACTTTTCATTGTCTCCTGCATTCTTACCGCCTACTTGATCCGAAGACTCGCGGGGAATGGCACGGAGGCCGGCCCCACATACATCCTGCTATTTACCGCTGCCGCCATCGTCCCCACATTGGTTTTGGCCTTCCTCTGGTGGCCGGACGGTCGCGGCAGATTGAATTCGTGGACGATTGTGACTGCGGGAGGGGTTGTCAATGGCGTTCTCTTGATAGCGTCGTTGTTTGTCCGGCCGCAGCTGGGGAACGCTACTCCTGCCCCCAAAGCACCGTCCGAACCGCTCGGCTGGTCCCTTGCCT
>JBGPJR010000101.1:0-6580 GCA_041485545.1 Terriglobia bacterium | reverse complement strand
TTCAAGGCGAAGTGGGATGGAGACGCCGACTACACGGGGAGCACCAGTGCGTGCGAGCCGTTCACGGTGAACAAGGGGACCTCCAGCTTGGCGACGGTGCTGCACAACAACGCGACCGACGCCGTGATCGCGGAGAACACTGCCCTGGCGCTGGGGACCAACGTTCACGATCAGGGGACGGTGACGGTGACGCCATCGTTTGCGGCGCCATCGAGCACGACCAGTGTGTCGTTCCGGTTCTACACGGGGGCGACAGCGTGCGCGGATGACACGGGGTTCGCTAGCGGGGTGCTGAGCACCCATGTGTTAGACGGGGCCAACCCAGGGGTGGCGCATCCTTCGAGTGCCTCAGGAGCGTTGGCTCCGGGGACGTACGCGTTCAAGGCAAAGTGGGATGGAGACGCCAACTACACGGGGAGCACCAGCGGGTGCGAGCCGTTCACGGTCAACAAGGGGACCTCGACAGTGGCGACGACCTTGCACCTGCCGGATCACTCCACCGTGGCGCTGAACAGTCAACTGCCAGCTAACAGCATCTTGCATGACCTGGCAACGGTGACGGTAACGCCATCGTTTGCGGCGCCGTCGAGCACGACGAGCGTGTCGTTCCGGTTCTACACGGGGGCGACAGCGTGCACGGATGACACCGGGTTCGCTAGCGGGGTGCTGAGCACCCATGCGTTAGACGGGGCCAACCCGGGGGTGGCGCATCCTTCTTCAGACTCGGGAGCCTTGGCGAATGGTACGTATGCGTTCAAGGCCAAGTGGAATGGCGACGCCAACTACACGGGGGGCACCAGCGCGTGCGAGCCGTTCACGATACTGACACCGAGCGAGGCTTGCTCGCCGGGCTTCTGGAAGCAACACCCGACTCTGCCGCCGTGGACAGTTCCGACGAGCACGCTCTTCGGAAGTGTGTTCAATACGAGCGGTGTGCTTATCGGCAAGCCGGATGTTCTGGAAGGGCAGTCGTTTGCAACCCAGAGCCTGCTGACAATCCTCGGGTTGAACGGTGGTAAGTTCAACGCGCTGGGTCGGCTGGCAACCTCGGCGTACCTGGATATCCAGGCCGGGGCTAGCTACCCGATGACCCAAACGGCCCTCGTCACTGCGGTGAACGCTGCGTTCGCTCATAACGATCCGGATTGGGGCGGCATCTTTACTCAGTTGGGGGCGATTCAGGCGCAGGAAGAGGCCGGCACGCTGATCTGCCCGTTTGACGGCAACAGCCAATAAGCCGTCGGCGGCTCTTTTCCCTGGCAGCCGCGCAAAGCGGCTGCCAGGACCTTCAAATTCAGTCTCCTTCGACCCCTGGCAGTCAGCAATGGCTGCCAGGGTTTTTTTGTTTCTGCGCGGGCAGCAGTCCGCGCCCGCCGCGGAGCTGTCAGAAAACGAGCGGGATCACAGCAGGAACCGGCCACAGAAAGGCGGCTGGGGCGCCGCGGGGTGAGTTCCTACGGCAAGAATGGAGGGTGGAGCGTTCGATTTGGCTGGGAGGCAAATCGCTAGCAAACGTTGGGCCCGTTATCTACTTGCAAGGGCCCCGTCCACAGCTTTGAGTGGGCTTTCGGCTGCGATCCGTCACGGCAGGGATAATGGATCGGGGCTCATTCGGTTCCGCTGTTCGGTATAAAAACACATCGCCTGCATAGCCCGAACCGCAGTGCGGGGGTCGGCGTAATTCGGAAGTTGGAGGTCATCCAGCTCCTTCAGCCAGCGCTCTTTTACGCGATCGCCCACCAGCAGCAGGAAGATGGGCTTGTCCGGGTGCCTGCTCATGAGTCCGGCGAAAACCTCTCTCTCGTCCGGGAAATCCGAATTGGGAATCGGGAGCAGGATGCCAAGCACCATATCCACGTTGGGATCTGCCAGGAGCGCTTCCATCATTTCCTCGTGAACTTTTCTTGCGCCGGCGCCCAAGGCAACCCAGCCATCCACGGGATTTTCTACGCCCTGCCACTTGGGCATGAGGCGCGCAATGGTTTGAATCGTATGAGGCGAAAGCTTGGCCAGCTCCAGTCCCGCGACCTTCATCTCATCGACCGTCATGACGCCCAGCGCCCCGCTGAAAGTGAGCACGCCCACGCGCCTGCCGCGCGGCAGCGGTTGCCAGGCGAAGGCTCTTAGGGCGCCCTTGAAGTCGTCCAGAGACTCCGCGCGCACGATGCCGTACTGCCGCAGGGCCGCGTCCACCAGGCGGTCGGGCGCCGCCAGCGATCCGGTGTGCGAGGCCGCCGCTTTGGCCCCCTCGGCCGTTCGCCCCGTCTTCAGCACCACAATGGGCTTGGTCTGCTTCACCCGATTGGCCAGGCTGAGGAATTCCCGGGAGCGCCGGAAGGATTCCAGGTGCAAAGCAATGACCTTGGTGGCCGGGTCCTCGGCGGCGTACTCCAGAAAGTCCACCTCGTCCACGTCCACTTTGTTTCCGAAACACACGGCCATGGAAAGGCCGATCCGTTGGGTGCGTTCGGCAGCAAAGTCCGCGACCAAGGCGCCGGCGAAGATGCCGCTCTGGGAGGCCATGGCGATGGTTCCCTGCGGCCAGCGAGAGAAGGGCACAAAACTGCCCACCAATTTCTGCGAGGCATTGACCATGCCCACCGAATTCGGCCCCAAGCCGCGCATGCCGTGGCTCCGCAGAAATTCGGCCACGCGCTTCTGCAATTCAGCGCCCTGCTCGCCGACTTCCGCAAATCCGGCGGTTACAATCATGACGGCCTTTACGTTCTTTTTGCTGCAGTCCAGCAGAACCCGCTCGACCATATCGTTCGTAACGACCAGGAACGCCAGGTCAATCTCGTCCGGGATGTCCAGGACCGACGGATAACTTTTATATTTGAAAATCTTCTTGGCGTTGGGATTGACCGGATAGACTTTGCCCGCATAGCCTCCCTTGAGCAGGTTCTGCATCAGGAAGTAGCTGGTCTTCCCCTTTTTCGACGAAGCGCCGATCACAGCGATCGATTTTGGCTCAAAGAGTGCTCGGAGCGATGCATTCATTGTCATGCGATTCCCTTCATTTCAGTTTGACGAGAGCGTCTACCGCGACAGCGCCATCCGGTGTTGCGAGCAAGGGGTTGATGTCAATCTCCTGAATCCTGCTGCGGAACCGCCCGGCCAGTTCCGCGAGGCCGAGAATCGCGTCTACGATGCTGTCCTTGCTGACCGGCGGCGAGCCCCGAAAGCCATTCAGCAATGCCGCGCCCTTGATCTCGGAAAGCATGGCAGAGGCGTCCTGCCGGTCCAGGGGAATCATACGGAAGGCCACATCTTGCAGGCACTCCACGAAAACGCCTCCCAATCCAAACATGATCACCGGACCGAACATCGCATCGGTCGCGCTTCCGAGGATAACTTCCTGCCCCCGCAGCATCTCTGCGATCAGGATTCCTTCAATCCGGGCTTGCGGGCAGCGAGTCGGTATAGTGCGGAGCATCTCTTCGGCGGCCCGCTCAACGGCTTCCGGTGAGCTCAGGCCGAGCCGCACGCCGCCCACATCCGATTTGTGCGCAATGTCGGGAGAGACAATTTTCAGCACCACCGGCAATCCCAGTTCTCGGGCGGCCGCAGCGGCCTCTGTCGGGCTCTGGACCACCTTTTCCCGCGGCACCGGGATTCCCGCCAACGCCAGAACCTGCTTCGATTCCGTTTCTGTCAGCGTGCGGCGGCCGGACTGGTGTGCCTTGGCCAGGAGCTCTTCGATCGCACTTTGATTGATTTGCGGAGCGGCTACAGGCATTCGATTCTCCTTATTTGTGCTGCGGAGAGCGCAGAAAAGGATTTGTTATCATTACGGCGGGAGTTGTGTCAAGTTTACCCGCTCCCAACCAGGCGGGTGCATTCGGCAGGCGTGAGCGAAGTCTAATAATTGGCTGGGAGGCAGGGATTCGAACCCCGATAGGCGGATCCAGAGTCCGCAGTCTTACCGTTAGACGACCTCCCAAAACCGTGCGGAGCGCGCGGATGAGCCGCGACCTCAATATGGCTCGATTCTCTGAGAAAGCAAGCAATCTTGTCAAGCCAGGCCTAGGAAGCCCGTGCTGCCGTCCCAGCGCTCCCGAATCCTTGTTTCCATCTTTGTGGCGCCCATGTGCGAGCGCCGCAGAATCGAGCAACAGAAATCCCGCTTAACGGCTCACTGGGCGGAGTTCGTCCTTCTCCAGGAACTCGCGAATGAATGGGTCCGTCGAGGCGGTCAGTTCCTGGACGGTTCCGAAGAAAAGCGCGTGCCCGCCCTCCAGGAACATGACCCGGTCCGCTACTTTCCTTGCTAGGCGCGTATCGTGTGTCACCACGACCGAAGTAAGTTTAAGCTGGTACTTGAGCTTTTCGATCAGATCGCCGATGTGCTGTGACATCAGCGGATCGACCATGGTGGTCGGCTCGTCGTAAAGGATCGCTTCGGGCTGGGCAGCCAGCGCTCGCGCGATCGCTGTAGCGCGTTTCATTCCGGTGCTCAGCTCAGAAGGGAACGACTCCGCTAACCCCTGTATTTCCAACAGTTCCAGCAGTCCCCCCACGATCTGTTCAATCTGCTGCTCGCTCCATCCCCGGCGTTCCCGCAGCGGAAAGGCAACATTCTCGAAAATGGTCAGGGAATCGAACAGCGCCCCGGACTGAAACACCATCGTGACCTTCGTGCGGATGCGCTGCAGTTCAGCTTCGCTGTAGTCAGTGATGTCCTCGCCGGCAACCCACACGCGGCCTTCGTCGGGTTTGAGAAAGCCCATAATGTGCCCTAGGGTTACGGATTTGCCGACTCCGCTGCGGCCCATGATCACTAATGTTTCGCCAGAGTCTGCATAGAAATTGATGTCTTGCAGGACTTGATTGTCTCCGAAAGACTTCGATACGTGTTGGAACTCGACGTAGTGATCCGGCATGGTGGCGCGTCATCTGAGCCGCGATAGGGCAAGTGCCCGCCGTTCCACAGCGGCCTCGGGCTGGTCCCCCGCTACGCAGCTTCCATTAATCTAGCATGAGAAAGACGCCAAGGCAGAGTTGGCACATAGCACGGTATCCATGGTCGAAGCGTTTTCGAGGTAACAAAACGACACGCGAAAGCGAAGCCAACATGCGCGCTGGCTCGGCAGAACGTTCCTGGACTTTGTTTCCGGAGTCCTCTATTCTGAAGGTGCTGGCGCAGGTGCTTCATGGCGTATCGTTCCTATCGCACCACAATGGATTTCGGCTTTGGCTACGGCATTACGCCCGCGGTTAAGAAACTGCTGATCGCCAACGTGGGTGCGTTTGTGCTGATGGTCGTGGCGCAGGCTGCGGGGTATGGCTCGGCTGTCCGCTGGCTGATGCTCACGCCGTTTGCCGTGACGCACTCCTTGGCGCTGTGGCAGCCGGTTACCTACCTGTTTCTGCACGACGGCTTCTTTCACATCTTATTCAACATGCTGGCCCTGTGGATGTTCGGAGGCGATCTGGAGCGCACCTGGGGCACGCGGCGATTCCTGTTCTACTACTTCCTGACCGGCATCGGCGCCGGCCTGACCGTGGTGCTGGTGAGCCCCTTTTCCGGCGTAGCGACGCTGGGGGCTTCCGGCGCTATTTTTGGGATCCTGCTGGCTTACGGACTGCTGTTTCCGGACCGCCCCATCTTCCTGTGGTTTCTGTTTCCGATCCCCGCCAAGTATTTTGTAATGATCATGGGCGGCATTGAATTTCTCTCCCAGCTCTCGATGCCTGGCGACACTGTGAGCCACATGGCGCACCTGGGCGGGCTGGCCATCGGCTATCTGTACTTGCGCGGCCGGCCCCGCTACTTCGATCTGCGAAATCGCTATTACCGCTGGCGGCGGCAGCGCACGCAGCGCCAGTTCCAAGTCTACGTGAACAAGCGGGACCGTGAGGAAAGCCGGCACGACCGCTGGATCCACTGACCGTTACGCTGCTCCATATCCTAGCAATCTGCTTTCACCTTGCAGTTTCGGCCATCCGATGACCGCATGACCGGATGGTATAATCGGCGTCATGAGGGAGCCAGAGCCATCCGACGCGATGTTTGATCGCGAGATCGAGCAGCAGCTGGAATACCTGCGCAAGGGCGCCGTGGAGATCATCCGCGAGGAGGAGCTGGCGGAGAAACTGGCGCGGTCACGACACACGAAAACGCCGCTGCGGGTGAAGGCAGGCTTTGATCCGACGGCGCCGGACCTGCATTTGGGACACACGGTCCTCCTGCGCAAGCTGAGACATTTTCAAGACCTTGGGCACACCGTCATCTTCTTGATCGGCGATTTTACCGGACGCATCGGCGATCCCTCCGGGCGCAATGCCACTCGTCCGCCGCTGACGGCTGAGGAAGTCGCCGCCAATGCGGAAACCTACAAAGCGCAGGTCTTCAAGATCCTGAACCCGGAAAAGACGCAGGTGGAGTTCAACAGCAAATGGCTTTCCGCGTTGAGCAGCGCCGATCTGGTTCGCCTTTGCTCGCACTACACGGTGGCTCGGTTGCTCGAGCGTGACGATTTTTCGAATCGCTACCAGAAGGGCATCCCGATCTCGGTGCACGAGCTGCTGTATCCGCTGATGCAAGGATATGACTCTGTGGCGCTCGAGGCCGACGTGG
>JBGPJR010000100.1:0-6585 GCA_041485545.1 Terriglobia bacterium | reverse complement strand
CTCCGCGAAGCGCTCTCTCGCGATCCAAGCCATTCGCCGTGCCACTTTGCGGCGGTATGGTCCCAGAGACAGCCTTGCTAGCGGCGCGGCAGAGCGAACCTCCCGCGCGGATTCCTTCGAAGATGTCTTGACTGGGCTCATTGCGGACCGTGGAACCTTTCCCGGTATGGAGCGGCCGCGGCTTGTTCAGGGACGCCGGTGGCTTGTGCCGCCGGGAGCCTTTCCGCCATTAAGACTCGGCTTGACGCCCGCGAGCAGCGCAAGTTCCCGCCACTTCCAGTGGCAGTCCACCTCAGCAAAACCGATCTCACGCAGCCACTGCAGTTGCGTTTCGACATCCAGCAGCTTGTTCGACGGGTCCTCCGTCTCCGGTGAAAGTCCCAGCTGGCGGAGAAATTCCAGATGCAGCGGCGGGGTCGGTGAAGAAACGTGTTCCAGGTTGCAGAGAACGCCGCCGGGCTCGAGAAGGTCAAACACTTCGGCGTAAAGGGTGCGCTTTCGCTCGTCCGCGACGTGGTGGATGGCGCAGCTCGAGATCACGCAGTCAACGCGTCCCAGGGGCGGCAGTGGATTCGCAAAATCGTGCGCCATGATCCGCACGCGGTCGTCGCCTGCGAACCGTTTTCCCAGCACCTCCAGCATGGTGGGCGAGATGTCCATGGCCACCAACCGCGCCCGCGGCCGCGCGGCCCTCGCCAAGGCCAGAAGCCTTCCACCGCCGCTACCCAAGTCCAAAACGTCCTGGGTGCCCGGTGGCAGAAACTCCAGCAGTGCAGCCTCGCCCTCCACGCGATGGGGAATGGTATCCGCGCGCCGCAGATATTCCAGCGCATGTTCCGCCGATGTCCACAGATTCACGTCCCGCGGGGTGGTCATTGGCTCAGCAGGCTTAGCCGCAGGCTCCGGAGGGTTCATTTCGAGGGAGCGGCGCTCTTCACGCTCGGACGGCAGTGTTCGCGCTCAATCTCCAGCACCTTTTCCACGCGCTGGCGATGGCGCGGCAAGCCCGAGAAGCTAGCGTCCAGAAAGGTCTTGACGATGTCCAGCGCGAGCGAGCGTCCGACGACCCGCGCACCGAGGCAGAGCACGTTCACGTCGTCATCTTCGCGGCCCTGGTGAGCGGAGTAGGTGTCATGGCACAACCCGGCGCGGATGCCCGGGAACTTGTTGACCGCAATGCAGCCGCCGATGCCGCTGCCGCACAGCATGATCCCCAGATCCGCCTTGCCTTGCAGAATGGCCTCCGCTACTTCGCGCGCCAGGTCCGGGTAGTCCACCGGATCGTGGTTGTGCGTTCCCACGTCCAGGTGGGTGTGGCCGAGCGACTCCAACTGCTCCACAATCGGTTTCTTGAGGTCATATCCGGCGTGATCCGATCCGATGACGATTCTCATGCCCGCTCCGCGTTGGGAAACTACCTCTCTATCTTACCGCAGCAGCGCTAGCGCCCGCGCAACGACGTTTTCCGCGGTGAAGCCGTATTGCTTCATCATCACCTTTTCCGGCGCGGACGCTCCGAACTTGGTAATGCCGAGCACATCGCCGCGCTCGCCCACATACTCGCGCCAGCCCTGCGGTGAGCCGGCCTCCATCGCGAGGCGCGCTGTGATTGCCGGCGGCAAGACTTCCTGGTGATAGGCTGCCGGTTGTTCTTCAAACAATTCCCAAGAAGGCATGCTGACGACGCGCGTGCCAATGTTCTGTGCGTCCAGAACTTTTTTCGCTTCGAGCGCCAGGCTCACTTCCGAGCCGGTAGCGATCAGGATGATGCGAAGCGTTCCGCTCCCCGCATCCGCCAGAATGTAAGCGCCGCGCGCCGCAAGCTCCGCCGAAGCGAATCGTTTGCGGTCCAGGACCGGAACTTTCTGGCGCGTCAGGATGAGCGCTGTCGGCCCATGGCTCCGCTCCAGCGCAATCTTCCATGCGATGGCGGTTTCGGCAGCGTCGGCGGGACGGATCACCGTCAGGTGCGGCATGGCGCGCAGCGCGGCAAGATGCTCGATGGGCTGATGCGTCGGCCCGTCTTCGCCGAGGGCAATGCTGTCGTGCGTGAATACATAGATCACCGGAAGATGAGTGAGCGCCGCGATGCGAATGGCCGGCCGCATGTAGTCGGAGAAAACCAGGAACGTGCCGCCATAGGGACGAATTCCGCCGTGCAGCGCCAGGCCGTTTAGGATGGCGCCCATGGCATGCTCCCGCACGCCGAAGCTCACGTTTCTCCCTTCGGGGGAAACCTGAAAGTCCGGCGAATTCTTGATAGGGGTTCCCGTGGACCCCGCCAGGTCAGCGGAACCTCCGATCAGATTCGGCACCGCCGCAGCGACCGCGTTGAGGACCTTCGCGGAGGCCTGCCGAGTTGCTAATTCGGCATCTCCGAACTGTATTTCAGAGAACAGCTTATCTATCTCAGATGTAAGTTCTACTTTTAATCCTCGGTTCCACTGCGCAGCCAGGTCCGGGAAGGCCGCGGCGTAGGAGTCGAGGCGCGACTGCCACGCCGCTTCCTGTGAACGCCCGCGCGAGACGGCCTCGCGGAATTGCTCCAAAGCTTCGGCGGGAACGAAGAATTTCGGTTCCGTGGGCCACCCCAAAGCCTCCTTGGTCAGCCGCACCTCCTCGGCACCGAGCGCTGCGCCGTGGGCGTCCGAGGTGTCCTGCTTGTGGGGACTACCATGGCCGATATGGGTTCGCGCCTGAATGAGAGAAGGTTTGCGCAGTTCCGCGCGAGCCAGAGAAAGCGCCTGAGCTACCGCTTTCAGATCGTTGCCATCGACTTCCTGCACCTGCCAGCCGTAAGCCTCAAACCGCTGCAAGACGTTTTCGCTGAAGGTAAGTTCTGTGCCGCCATCGATGGTGATGTGGTTGCAATCGTAAAGATAAACGAGTTTGCCGAGGCCAAGATGTCCGGCAAGAGACGCCGCCTCGGAGGCCACCCCTTCCATGAGGTCTCCATCGCTCACAATCGCATAAGTGAAGTGATCGACGATGGCGTAGCCGGGACGATTGAAGTACGCCGCGAGGAAACGCTCTGCCATCGCCATCCCCACGCCGTTGCCAAATCCCTGGCCGAGTGGCCCGGTGGTCGCTTCCACTCCGGGTGTGAGGCCGTGCTCCGGGTGTCCGGGCGTCTTGCTGCCCCACTGGCGGAAGCGCCGCAGCTCCTCGAGCGGAAGGTCGTAGCCGGTGAGATGCAGCAGCGCATAGAGCAGCATGGAGCCATGGCCGGCTGAAAGGACGAAGCGGTCGCGGTTCGGCCACAGCGGATTGGCCGGGTTGTGCTGCAGGAAGCGCGTCCACAAGATATACGCCATGGCGGCGGCTCCCATGGGCATGCCGGGGTGGCCGCTTTGCGCTTCCTCCACCGCGTCCATGGCCAGCGCGCGGATGGTGTTGATGCACAGCGTGTCCAGCTGGTCGCGCTCGGTGAGAGCGGCCGTGGGTGCCTTGGTTTTTTCCGTCGCCATGTTTCTCGCAGGAGACTCCGGTTGGGCAGCCAGCTCTTTCTAAAGTTCCCCTCTTGCCGTGCGGGAGAGTGCGTGGCAGAAGATCATAACACGGCGAAGCTAACTTCCGAGGCGTCGTTCTCTTGACAAGCTCCGCTGCGCTTCTGTAACGTGGCCCCATGAGCCCGTTAGCCGAAGACTCCCTCCGCATTTTGATCGCTGCTTCCGAAGCGGTCCCTTTTTCAAAGACCGGAGGCTTGGCCGATGTCGTGGGCGCGCTGCCCCAGGTGCTGGCCCGCGAGAAGCTGGAAGTAGCAGTCGTGGTGCCGCGCTACAAGTCCACCAAGCTGGAAAAGGCCAAGGTGCTCAGCGAGAGTCTGACGATTCCGCTCGGGCCGCAGCTCCATTTCCCACGCATTTTGGAAGCGCCGCGGAAGGCGAAGGTGCGATGGCTGCTGGTGGATTATCCACCCTTCTTCGACCGCGACCAGTTGTACGTCGGCCCGGACGGCAAGGACCAGCCCGACAACCCCGAGCGCTTCAGCCTGTTCTCGCGTTGCGTGCTGGAAATAGCCAAGAGCGTCTTTCGCCCGGATGTGATCCACTGCCACGACTGGCAGGCGGGGCTGGTGCCGGTGCTCTTGCGAACCGCCTACGCCCACGATCCCGCGCTACAAAAGATCCCGGTGCTGTTCACGATCCACAACCTCGGCTATCAAGGGCTGTTTCCTGGCGACGCGCTGATGCGCGCCGGTCTGCCGGAGGAACTGTTCAGCGTGGATGGCATGGAGTTCTACGGGCAGGTCAATTTCCTGAAGGGAGCGCTCCTCTACTCCGACGCGGTCAGCACCGTTAGTGCAAGGTACGCGCAGGAGATCCAAACGCCGGAATACGGCTTTGGTTTGGAGGGGGTGCTGCGGCAGCGCGCCGGGCGAGTGTTCGGTATTCTGAACGGGGTGGACTACAAGGAGTGGGATCCGGCGGTCGATCCGCTCATCGCGGCCAAATACAAAGCGTCCGCGCTGGATGGTAAGCAGGCCTGCAAGCTGGATCTGCTGCGCGCCTTCGGGCTGCCGCAGAGCGATGCGGAGCTGCCGCTGATCGGAATTGTCTCGCGCTTCACGCGCCAGAAGGGCGCCGACCTGATCGCCGAGGTGGCGGACCGCCTGCTGAGCGAGCGCATCCGGCTGGTGGCTCTGGGAACGGGCGAGCCGGAGTACGAAGCCTTGTTCCGCCAGCTCGCGGCTCGCTTCCCGGACCGGGTCGCGGTGAAAATCGCCTACGACAACGTGCTGGCGCATAAGATTGAGGCCGGCGCGGACATGTTCCTGATGCCCTCGCGCTACGAGCCCTGCGGGCTGAACCAGATCTACAGTTTGCGCTACGGCACCGTCCCGATTGTTCGTGCCACCGGTGGTCTAGACGACACCATCGAAGAGTTTGATTCGACCACGGGGAAGGGCACTGGCTTCAAGTTTGCCAGCTATTCCGGCGCGGCCCTGCTGGGAGCCGTGTCGCGCGCGCTGTCGGCGTTTTCCGACCGGGCTAAGTGGACGCGGTTGATGAAGAACGGCATGGCCAAGGACTTGTCCTGGCAGCGTTCCGCGCGCGAGTACCGCAAGCTATACCTGGAATTGGCCCGCAAACACGCCCCCGTCCAGAAAGGCTAAGATAACCGCTTGCACCGAATCGGTCCCCCGAGGCATCTAATGGTTGCAAGCGGGTTTTCATTGGCAATCCTTCAGGAGGTTCGGAATGGCTGGCAATGTTCTGCATGTTACGGATCAGAATTTTGACGCGGAGGTTCTGAAGTCCTCACAGCCCGTGCTGGTGGATTTTTGGGCGTCTTGGTGCGGCCCCTGCCGCATGATCGCGCCTACCGTGGAGGCGCTCGCCAGCGAGTATGCCGGCAAGGCCAAGGTGGCCAAGGTGAATGTGGATGAAAACCAGTCCACTCCGGCGCAGTACAACATCCGCGGCATTCCCACGCTGCTTCTGTTCAAGGACGGGCAGGTGCGCGAGCAGCTGGTCGGCGCCGCCAGCCGCGACGTCATTGAAAACCTGATCAAGAAACATCTCTAAACGCTCCTCTCCTGAGCGGTTTTCCCTTCGCCCGAAAGTCGCCCGCGGCCGTCTGCGCGCAGCGGTCGTTTTGGATTTTCTATTGTTTCGTGCCCCCAAAGCGGTTTACGATGACCGCTGGTGGGAACCAGCGCGTGTAGAGCGCTAACAGTTCAGCATGAGCAATGTTGTCGTAGTCGGAGCGCAGTGGGGGGACGAGGGCAAAGGCAAGGTGGTGGACTGCCTGGCCGAGCGGTTTGACATCATCGCCCGCTACAGCGGCGGACATAATGCCGGCCACACGATCGAATTCGATGGCCAGCAGTTTGTCCTCCAGATGATCCCCTCCGGCATCCTGCGCCCCGGCAAGAAAGCGGTCATCGGCAACGGTGCCGTGGTGGACCCCGAGGCGCTGCTCAAGGAAATTGAGGCGCTGGAGCAGAAGGGCATCTCGGTGGCGGGCCGCCTGTTTCTGAGCAATCGCGCCCACCTGATTTTTCCGTTTCATCGCATGGTCGAGAAGGAAGCGGAGAGCTCGCCGTGGCGGGCCAAGATCGGAACCACGGCGCGCGGCATCGGCCCGGCTTATGAGGACAAGATGGGACGCCGCGGCATTCGCGTGGGCGACATTCTGAGCGAGGCGCAGTTCCGCTGTCTGGTGGAAGCCGCGGTTCAGGAAAAGCAAGCGACGTTGAAAGCCTGGGGCAGTCATCTTACGCTGAACGCCGGTCAGCTCGCCGACGACTGTTTGGGGCTGTGCGATCGCTTGCGCCCCCTGATCGCGGATACCGCGAGCTTGCTGAAGCGGGAAATGGATGCGGGCAGTTCCGTATTATTCGAGGGGGCGCAGGGAACCATGCTCGATGTGGATCACGGCACGTACCCTTACGTGACCTCGTCCAGCGCCACGGCCGGCGGCGCGTGCACTGGCTTGGGGGTAGGCCCGACCCGCATTGCGGGCGCGCTGGGCGTTTCCAAAGCCTACACGACGCGGGTGGGTTTCGGGCCGTTCCCCACCGAAGACAAGTCGGCAGCCGGCGAGTTGCTGCGCGAGCGCGGGCGGGAGTACGGCTCGGTG
>JBGPJR010000099.1:0-6617 GCA_041485545.1 Terriglobia bacterium | reverse complement strand
GTACGAGCCGGTCAGAAAGACCCGGAACATGTGCAGCCACACCGTGATGATCATCAGGTGCGCCGCCCAGCGGTGCATGTTGCGCAGGAGCTTCCCGAACGGAACGTCGTGCTCCAGGTAGAGGACGTCGCGGAAGGCCTGCACCTTGCTGGGGTGGTAATAGAACATCAGCAGAACGCCGGTGAAGGTCAGCACGATGAATAGGTAGAAGGTAATTCCGCCCATGCCCCAGGTGTAGCCGTAGCGAACCGCATCCCGGTTCACGCGCGCCGGATGCAGGTGCAGGAACACGTTGGAGAGAACGCCGAGGGAGCGGCTGCGCGGCGTCTCGTCGTGCTTGACGCGGAAGATCGACTTGTAGAGCTGTGTCTTCTCCGGCTGCTTCAGGCCTTTGAGGTCCTGCTGCAACTTTTCCTTAAGGGGCTCCAGCTCCTCTTTGACCTTATCCAGAACACCCGTCGGGCTCTTCGGGACCGGTGGTTCCTGGTTTTCTTCGGCCATCCGATGTCTCCTTCGTTCTCAGGGCTACCGCGCAGCCATCCCGGAGAACAGGCATTTCCTCAGGGGGCAGCACAGAACCACGAGCACCTGCTGCTGGGACGATTTCCTAGACGCCACGCAAAATGGCGCCATCGTCGCCGAACTGGTCGACTCCGGCGAACGGATCGCGCTTGTACAGGTGAGCCGTGTCCACCACGATCTGCCCGGAGGGCGCCAGTTCAACGTGCGCCCGATCCATGGGCCGCGGCGCCGGACCCTCAAAGTTAATCCCTTCGCTGTCGTATCCGCTGCCGTGGCAGGGGCACTTGAACTTATGCTCGCCTTCCTTCCAGTCCGGCGTGCATCCCAGATGCGTGCAGCGTGCGTAGATGGCGAAGACCCCTTCGCTGTTCCGCACTACCCAGATGCGCGCGTTTTGCTGGAAGCGCGTGTCCACTCCGAAGGCGAAATCGGCTGGATAGCCGACCGTGAAGGTGCTCTTGGGTTCAAACAACGCCCGCGGGAAGAAAAACCGCAGAAACATCAGCAGATCAATGCCCAGAAAACCCAATACCGACGCGGCGATCAGCTTCCGGCGCACCTTCCTCACTGCGGGCAGCGGCTCCCGTGCTTTCGCCTCTCCGCCGCCGCTCAACTTTGCTCTAAGACTGCTTAGGAATCCCTGCGACTCGCTCATCCAAGATCGCTCACTTTCTTCCCCTGCCGAGACCCTCGCGAACCGTCCGCGTTTCCGGATCGATCAGCGGGGAACAAAGCATTCCATTGTGGGAGAGCCCCCGTTTGATGTCAAGGGGGGACTCGCCGCGACTCACAAATCCGCAGCGCATCTTCACGGCACACGGAGACCGGTTGCAGTTTTTTCAATCCACCGTATAATCAACGCCTATAGCAGCAACGCGGCGTCAACCGCGGGCGCGGGAGGGCTCATGAAGGGTGTCGTGCTGGCAGGAGGGTTGGGCTCCCGGCTCTATCCCTTAACCAAGATCACCAACAAGCATCTGCTCCCGGTCTACAACGAGCCGATGGTCTACTACCCCATTCGCACGCTGGTGGACGCGGGCATTCGCGAGATTCTGCTGGTTACCGGAGGGCAGAACGCGGGCGACTTCTTGCGTCTGCTCGGCAACGGAGAAGCTTTTGGGTTGCGGCAGCTCAACTATGCCTACCAGGAAGGAAACGGCGGCATCGCCGATGCTTTGCGCATCGCCGAGCCGTTTACGGACGGCGATCCGCTGTGCGTGATCCTGGGGGACCAGATCATTCAAAACGGCATCCGTCCCATCGTGGAAGAGCGCCGTCGCCACCCGCAGGGCGCCCATATTGTCTTGAAGGAGGTGCCCGATCCCAACCGCTTCGGCGTCCCCGTATTTGACAACGGCCGCATCGTGCGCATCGAGGAGAAGCCGGAGCACCCCGCCTCCCAATACGCCGTCATCGGCATCTACTTTTTCGACAACACGGTTTTTGAGCGTATCGCCCGGCTGGTGCCTTCGGGCCGCGGCGAGTTGGAAGTGACCGACCTGAACAATAGCTATCTGGCCGAAGGCCAGCTCACCTACAGCATTCTGGATGGCTGGTGGGCCGATGCCGGCACCATTGAGTCGCTGCGCCTGGCCACGAACCTGGTCGCCGATTCCATGGCCGCCACTCTCCAGCAGCAGGCGGAGGAAACACACTCGCCCCTGCCCGCAAAAAGGTCATGACCGTTGCGGGAGGGCTCGATCGAGACGATTGTTTTGGCGACTCATTCCGGCAAACGGTTCAAGGAATGAACATTCGAGAGGTTCTGACAGCTCCCCATTCGCTCTTGGCAGAATGGCTATGCAGAACGGCTAATTGGGTCCGTACGCCGGGAATGTCTGGATCACATTACAGTTCTGAGTCAGCGGCACCTTCGAGCAGTTCTGATCCCACACATGCACGCATGTGTGGGGCACCCGCACCCGCAATTCACCTGCGCGGCTCACAGTCCAGGCTTACCTGGGCCACCCGGCCTCAACGAAGCCTCATTACAGGTCATCTTGGCGGGTGGCCCACACGGACCCCCTTCGTTGGCCCCCGAAC
This sequence comes from Terriglobia bacterium, assembly GCA_041485545.1. Lineage (GTDB taxonomy): Bacteria > Acidobacteriota > Terriglobia > 2-12-FULL-54-10 > 2-12-FULL-54-10 > DATMAF01. The sequence continues at coordinate 4,052 of JBGPJR010000099.1, read as the reverse complement.
CTCATCGCGTTCCCGAGTGGGGGTGCCCCATACGTGCGTGCACGTATGGGATTCTACGCCCGAGCCCCAATTGCAGCCTAGCCCCGTCCCTGTGGCGTCAACCGGTGGACTCGCTCATGTAGGTGGGGAAGTGTGGTCCCACGAACCGCACGCCCAGCAGCCACCCGTCCGGATTCTCCGGCGAGACGCGCAGGACCACGCAGCGAGTCAAGAAAGGGCTCTGCGATCCGGTGATGTGGCGGATGATCTCAATCTCCAGTTCTGCGCCGGGAGCGACCTCGTGTGAGGTACGGAACGAGCAGCCGCCGCGGCTCACGTCCGTAGAATGGGTCATTTCTTCAAAGGCGATGCCGTGGCGGTCTCTGCCCGCAATGTGGATCTCGAGCGACACCCCGATGCGGTGCTGCCGGCGCTTTTCAGTTTCCGTCTCTTGACGATTCTCGGAGTTGCTCACGGTGTCCTGCCGAGCCTGTGAGTCTGTTACGGTTCGCTGCGGGAGCCTCGAAACTTCTTCTGGAGTTTCTGGACTGTTTCGCTCAATTCCTTCCTGGCCCCTGTGGCTTCGCGAGCTGGCGGTCCCTCAGTTACGGAAGAGGAGGCCGGGTCGGCGTCCAAAGGAAGGAGAGGCTCAGTCTCCAAGGCAGCTTCCGCTACCGGCGGCGCGGATGCGCTTGTTTCGCTCCCGGAACTCTGCAAGAATTTTCCGACTTTGAGGATCGGCCGGCCGAGAGATGGCAGAAATCCGGTCCAGTCGCTCTCCAGCAGAGTTTCCTTTTCGAGAAGGCTCTGCATGCCCTGGAGCTTGGAATCGAGATCGTCCAGGTAATGCAGCAGCAGCGCTTCGGGAAACATGGGAAGCTTCGGCGATCCGAAGTCGTACTGCCCGTGATGGCTGATGATGAGATGCTCCAGCAGCGTCTGCAGCGGGCGCGGGAACTCGGGCATCTGAGCCAGCTTGCGGTGCAGGATCTCGATCTCCAGGATCATGTGACCGAGCAGTTGTCCCTCGGAGGTATATCCGAACGAGCGGCTGTAGGAAAGCTCGTAAATCTTGCCCAAATCGTGCAAGACAATGCCCGCTATCACCAGGTCCTCATCCAGGCCCGGGTAGTTCTGCACGACCAGCTTGGCGACACGACACAGCGAGAGGTTGTGTTCGAGCAGCCCGCCCAGATAGGCGTGGTGGAAGCTCTTCGCGGCGGGAGCGCTCTTCAGCCGTGAGGCGATCTCCGGATCGGACAGGATCGCAGACAGCAGCGCGTGCAAGTGCGGGTTCTGGACCGCCGCGACCACGGCTTCCAACTCCCGCCACATCTCTTCCGGGTCGCGGGCCGAGCGCGGGAAGAAATCGGTGAGGTCGACTTCCTGCTCCTCTAGCCGCCGCAGCTTGTGCACCGTCAGCTGCGGCCGCTGGCGGAAGACCTGCACCGCGCCTTTCACCTTCACGAAGTCGTCGCGCTCGAACAGCGGTTCGAATTCCTCCACGTTTTCCCAGATTTTCGCTTCCAGGTCGCCCGTCTTGTCCGCCAGTATCAGCGACAGATACGATTCGCCGGTGCGCTTGAAGCGCACGTCCTTGGCCTGAACAAGAAAAGCGGCGACGATCGTCTGATTGGGCTGGAGGTCGCGGACGTAGATGTCTTTCATGCGGGCCTGCTGCCGGATTAGGGTTGGCGGTTGCTGACTTGATCCGGAGCGGCGCCCGTGTCCACGTAACCCGGCTTGATGGAAATGAAGGCCTCCTGCCGCAGCCGGGTGAGATACTCGCGCAGCGCCGGCTGGACTCTCTGAAGGTAGATCTGTTCGTAGATACGATTCTCGACCTCTGCAAGAGGCGGCACGCCGGCTTGGCTGCGGGAGAGCAGCTTGAGGATCATGAAGCCGTAGCGCGTCTCGATGAGGTCGCTGACTTGGTTGGGCTGCAAGGCCTCAACTGCTGCTTCCAGTTCCGGCGCCATGGAACCCTTCTCGAAGAATCCAGCCTGACCGCCGCCGCTGGCGTTGGGAGCGTCGGAATACTGCCGGGCCAGCGCGGCGAAATCCTGGCCCGCCTTGGCCTTGACCAGCACCTCCTCGGCTTTCTGTCGCAGGGCGGGGAGTTCCTCTCCGGACTTGCCCTCGGTCGAGATGAGGATCTGCTGGATCGAGACGCCTTCCTTTCGTTCCATCTCGCTCTGGTGCTCGTCGTAGTATTTCTGAACCTCCTCCGGAGGCACGGTGACCCGCGAGCCGACTTCGCGCTGGATGACCTGCTGCGTCAGGATGTTTTCGCGGAGGTTTTCCTTGAAATCCTCGTAGTTCATCCCCTGCCGGTTGGCAGCCTCTTCCAGAGCCTCCATGCTGGGCAGATTCATGTTGCTCCGGATCTCATCCAGCCGCTTGATCAGGTCTGTGTCCGCACTGATGCCCAGCTCGGCGGCTTTCTGTACCAGCAGTTGCGTGTCAATTAGATCGCGCAGCGCGTCCTTGGACTGCTCGCGCAAGCGCCCCTCCAGCTCCAACCCCGCCAAGCCTCCCTGGGATAGGTCCTCTTTCAGACTCGTGAGGCTGCGCTGGTATTCGGAAAGCACGATGATCTTGTCATTGACCTGGGCGATGATCTCCTCGATCACTTCGGCAGAAGCTGGCCGTCCAGCCAACCAGGGGCCGAGAGCCGCCACACACAGCAGGCTCGCCAAGGTCCACGCAAAGCGTTGCTTAGAACGGCGTCTCATGGCGATTTCAGTATATTGTACCATCCCGAAACCCGCAACCCCGGTTCTGCGGCGACCGATCGGGCCATGCTCCCAGCTTGACCCGCTTGGCGACAGGCACTAACCTCAGCTTATGAAGGATAGCGGCGCATCGCGAGTGCCTGCAGTCCTGCGGGGCCTCCAAATCCTGGAGTTGCTCGCGGGAGACAAGAAGCGCTGGACGACCATGGAAGTCAGCCGCAAGCTGAAGGTTCCTAAGAGCACCACGAGCTATCTGCTGCACACGCTGCTGGCGCGGGGGTACCTGGTGCGGGAACCGGAAGGCGTCTATCGGCTGGGAATGAAACTGCTGGCGCTGGGCGGACAGGCGCTGCGCGGCATTGAGGTGCGGGAGGTGGCCCTGCCCATCCTGCGCCGCTTGACCGCCGAGACCCAGACAACGGCGCATCTGGCCGTCCTGGAAGGCGGCGAAGCGGTCTACATTGAGCGGGTTCCGTCGCCGGGGTTCATCCAACTGGACACCTGGGTCGGGCGGCGCATGCCCTTGCACAGCACCTCGGTGGGCAAGGCGTTGGCTGCTTTCCTTCCACAGGAAGAAGCGGAGAGCCTGTTCCAAACCGCCGGTCTGCCTCGCTTCACCCCCCGGACCATTACTACGCTCCCCCGCCTGAGGCAGGAGCTCCGGCGGATTCGCGAGACGGGCGTGGCCATCGACAACGAAGAGAACACCCCCGGCGTGCGGTGCGTGGCTGCTCCCATCTTTGCCAGCAACGGGAGGGTTGTGGCGGCGCTGAGCCTGACCGGCCCGGTTCAGCAAATCACGGAGGACCGGGTGGGCAAGGTGGTGGACAAGGTCAAGGAGGCGGCGCGGCAGTTGAGCCAGACCCTGGGCGGTCATCCGCCGCCGTAGCCTCCAAGACTCCTTAACAGATGCCCGACTCCTCCGGCGGGCGAATCGAAGCAGTGACGGGACGCTGCGCGCAGACGAAAAAATCTTTTGACGTCCCCGGCGAAAGTCTGGTACGTTTTTTCACTGAGTCATTTCCAGTCCACTTCGCATGTAAAGCCGAGTATGGTCACCGGGTTCCAGCGAAAAGGGTTCACGGATTCTCCAAGGAGGTGCGGCCGCAATCGAAGATGTTCCTACCCAAACAGATATTTTTGACGCGGGGAGTCGGAAGACACCGCGAGGAGTTGTCCAGTTTCGAATTAGCGCTGCGCAGCGCAGGAATTGCGTCCTGCAATCTAGTTCACGTTTCGAGCATCTTTCCCGGCGGCTGCAAGCTGATCTCTCGAACGGCGGGGCTGGAGAAGTTGTCGCCCGGCGAGGTCATTTTCGCCGTCATGAGCAAGAACTCC
>JBGPJR010000098.1:0-6619 GCA_041485545.1 Terriglobia bacterium | reverse complement strand
TTCCATTCACGTGTGGAATCTGGCCGGGTTGCGGCGCCAAAGGTGCATTGATCTCCAGCAGGTTCCGCAGTTCGGCTCTGGCCCGGCTCAATTCCTCCTCCAGTTTCCGCAGCTTTGTTTCGGAATCGGGCCTGTCCTGGACGGGAGGCGTCCCGGTTGTCGTTGACATGTTCCGTATCCTTTGACTGGTGACGGCTTGGCCGTGAAAGATGCGAGTTGCCGCCGCCCCAATCTTTTATGATACCAAACTCTCGTAATCAGCCTGTGTCTCTGCGCTAACGCTTGCGGAACCAGATGACGGCCAATGCTGCCGGCATGCCGACTTCTCAGCAGTTGACAACAACAGGCGGACCGGGGAAAACTGCAAGTTTGAACAACCCGGAGAACGTAATTACAAATCCCGTTGGCCTCCTGGCAGAAAATTATGCGGACATCAAGTATTTCCCTGCGAAAGGCGTTCGGTGTAATATCACAACGGTCGGCAACGGTGGCAATGAAACACGAAACTATAGGGAATTCCCTCGATCTGCGCGCCTGGTTGCGCGATGTCGAGACGTTGGGCGAGCTGAAGGAAGTACTTGGCGCGGATTGGAATCTTGAGCTAGGCGCGATTAGCGAGCTCAATGTGAAAAAGGACCGGTCTCCAGCACTGCTATTCGACGAGATCGCCGGTTATCCGAGGGGGTTCCGGGTGCTGACCTGTAGCACGAGCAGCCCGGCACGACTATCTTCCATTCTGCGTCTTCCTGTACAGACTACGCATCAGCGACTCGTGGAAGAACTACGCGGCAAACCGCACGCGTGGCAGACGGAGGCGGCGAAGTACGAACCTGTTGCTGTTCAGAGCGGTCCCGTGTTCGAAAATATCCGGAAGGACGCTGAAGTCGATGTGCTGAGTTTTCCCGCGCCGTTCTGGCACGAACTAGACGGTGGACGCTACATCGGTACTGGCTGCTCGGTGGTGACCCGGGACTTCGATTCGGATTGGGTCAATGTCGGCACTTACCGCGTCACGGTCCACGACCGCAATCACGTCGGGCTCGATATGGTTCCCGGAAAACATGGTCGCATACATTATGAGAAATACAAGAAGGCGGGGAAGCCTTTCCCTGTCGTTATCGTGCTCGGAGGAGATCCGCTCGGGTATCTCATCTCCGGAGTCGAGATCCCGTTCGGGATGTGCGAATACGACTATATGGGAGCAATTCTGAAGCAGCCGATTGCCGTCGTACGCGGGGAATGTACCGGACTTCCGTTTCCGTCCGCTTCGGAAATCGTATTGGAAGGCCGAGTGCAGCCAAATGACGAGCGACCCGAAGGACCCTTCGGCGAATTTCATGGCTACTATCCAGGCAAAGCAGGCACAGCGCCGGTTGTAACGGTTGAGCGAATCTATTTCCGCGACAGTCCAATCCTCATGGGCAGCCCGCCGGCGAAACCCCCGAACGACTACTCCTATTCGAAAGCAGTGATGCGTTCGTCATTGCTATACGATGCACTGACCGCTGCTGGTGTACCCGATGTCCAAGCGGTCTGGGCGCATGAGATTGGCGGGGCGCGCATGTTCAATGTAGTGTCGATCAAACAGCGCTATGCGGGTCACGCACGCCAAGCGGGGCACATTCTCAATCAATGTGGTGTTGGCGCGTACATGGCGCGCTACTCCGTGGTCGTTGATGAGGACATCGATCCATCGAACCTGCAGGAAGTAATGTGGGCTGTCGCGACGCGATCCGATCCAGCGACTAGCATCGACATCATCCAACGCGGCATGGGGTCGAAAAACGACCCAATGTATGTCACCTATCCCTCAGCGGCGCCATTCAGCTCCAAAGCGATCATCGATGCCTGCCGCCCTTATGACCATCTGGAAGATTTCCCTCCGGTCGCAGAAGCCAGCAAGGCCTTACAGGATAGAATTCGTGCCAAGTGGAAGGATCTGTTCTGAACTGATTGGGACGATATACAACGGCGGCGACACCGCAGGTGCTATTTCACAAAGAAAAAAAGACAAGGACTTACTCCCATACCCCATTGAGGGAATTAGAACCTGCCTAGTCGCCAAGTGTTTAGGAATCGGCGTTCCCGTGCATGGCGCCCTCCCTTGCCGTAGAACGCCCCAAGCGGAAACGGACTCACTACCCGGAAGCTTCCGTTCAGAAGTGGTCGTCTTTCGGGAACAGGTTGCGCTGAACGCTCGCAGAGCAGGAGCGCTTTTCCCAGGCGCTGGCCTGCCAATTGTCTTTGCGGGGGGACTCCGTGATCCAGGGCGGCAGGGTAATCGCCAGATACCGCGAGAGCGAATGGATGTAGGGTTCGTACATGCGGCGTAGCGCGGCCAACTTGTCCTCGTTGGCGCTCCCCTCGTCCAGGCGGAGACCTGCCTCGGCCAGATACGCGCGCAGGCGGCTCAGGCGTTCTGGCGGGAGCCGGTCCTCCCAGGACTGCGACGGGGGTGTGCCAAACACCTGGGCGAGGTCCACCACAGCGTGGCGCGCCATGGCAAAGGTCAGCTCCGCTTGGCGCTGGCAAGCGCCTTCCAGCCCGGACATTGCCAGGGCGCTGGTGTCCAGCACCGCGGTCAAGGCGGCCAGCCAGGACTGGTTATTGTGCTGCGAGCGGAAGTAAGCCAGCACCGGGTAGGAGAGATGACTCTCCAGCAGCTCCGCGGACCAGTGTTCCCAGTCGTAGAGAAGCTGTCGCAGCGCTTCCATGCCGTGGTCGTAGCTGTGCCGCCGCAACAGCTCGGCAGCGGTGGGCGGTGAACCGGCGCGTGCGTCCAGCAGCGAGATGCTCACCTCGCGCCGCGAGAAGCTCTGATAGATCACGGGCAGGTACCCAATCACAATCGCGAGGAAGCCAAACCCCATGAGGGCTTCAATGACCGTGAGCACCCTCGCGACGGGCGTGTGAGGGATCACGTCGCCGATCCCCAGCGTGGAGAAGGTGGTGCCGCTCAGATACAGCTTCATGGCGAAGCTGGCGCCGGGCGCATCCCCGTCCACCCACTGCAGCAGAGCGAATCCCAGGACCAGTCCGCCCGCCCACATCGTCAGCAGGAACAACAAGGAGAGCGGACCGAAAAACCCCAGGTAGCCCTCCCGGCGTTTGCCCGCCGGCAGCAGGCCGGCAATCACCTTCCAGGGCTTCCAAGTGGAGCGATAGAAAAGACGCGTGAGCCGGAGCCTGCGCGTGACCCGCCGCGGCAAAACAATGGTCTCGAACGCGTCGAACAGCACCACCACGATCAGCGCTACGCTCACCGTGCCCACAAGGACCCTCATGGTTCCTCCGAGATATCCCGCCGCAGGCCGTTCTCCTGCGATTGCGAAGTCCATTATCCGCGAAGGCTCGCACTTTGCGAAATGCGTGCGGCGGAGCAGCCGCTTCTGCCCCCCTCCGCGCATCGCCAGAAGCTTGACAGGCGCGGCTGGAATCGTTCATTCTCGAAAACGTTTGAAACGGCGCGCCGTCGAGGGTCATCCAATCCGCAAGGGAGACGCCGCTTGGCCCAGGCTCGAACTCAAGGCCGCAAGAAAACGGAAGCCCCGCTGGACGTGCTGGCCTTTGGCACGCACCCGGATGATTTGGAGATCACCTGCGGGGGGACGCTGATCCTGCTGGCCCGCAGAGGGTACCGCGTGGGCGCGGCGGACCTGACGCGCGGGGAACTGGGTACCCGCGGCACCACCGAGATCCGCTCGCGCGAAACGGAGGCGGCGAATCAGATCCTGGGTCTTGCTTTGCGCGTGAACCTGGGCTTTCCCGACGGAAACATCGAATCGAACTACGAGAACCGGCTCAGCGTGATTCGCCTGATCCGCCAGTACCGGCCGCGGCTGGTGTTAGCCCCCTATTGGGAGGAGCGGCACTACGACCACGTCCACGCCAGCCGGCTGGTCGCGGAAGCGGCGTTCTATTCCGGCCTCGCTAAGATCGATACCGGACAGCCTAGCCACCGGCCGTTTCGCATTTTGTTTTACGGCGGCCGCATTGAGTTCCGGCCATCCTTTGTGGTGGACATCTCCGAAACGTTTGCCGCCAAGATGGCCGCGCTGCGCTGCTACCGCTCGCAGTTCCACCAGGAAGGAACACCAGGCTCTGGGGAGCCGGAGACGCTGATCAGCACGCCGCTGGCGTTTGAAGTGTTTGAGAATCTGTCGCGGCATTACGGCGCCATGATCGGCGCACCACACGGCGAACCGTTTGTTCTGCGGGAGGCGTTGGAGCTGCCGGATCCGGTCGCCTTCTTCCGCCAGTTCCCGGACAGCCGTCAGGCGCATCTATTTCCTGCGGTAAGCGTATGAAGATTGGCATCACTTGCTATCCCACCTACGGCGGCAGCGGCGTTGTGGGCACGGAACTTGGCATCGAGCTGGCTGCCCGCGGCCACGAGGTCCACTTCATCACCTCGGCGTGGCCGTTCCGCTTGCGCCGGCCGAACCCGCGCATTCACTTCCACGAAGTGGAGGCGATGAGCTATCCCCTGTTCGAGCACCCGCACTATACGCTGGCGCTGGCTAGCAAGATGGCGGAGGTGGCGGAATCGGCGGAGCTCGACCTGCTGCACGTCCACTACGCCATTCCGCATTCAGTGAGCGCCTTTCTGGCGCGCTCCATGCGGGCCCCGCGCCGCTTGCCGTTCATTACCACGCTGCATGGCACCGACATCACCTTGGTAGGCCTCGATGTCTCCTATCTGGGCATCACGCAGTTCGCCATTGCGCAGAGCGACGCGGTGACAGCAATCTCCGGATATCTGAAGCGTAAGACATGTGAGGAGTTTGAGATACGTAATAATATTGAAGTTATTTATAACTTCGTCAACTGCGACAACTACAGGCGCGTTACCGATCCGGTGATTCGCGGCGGGTTCGCCGCCCCGGACGAGAAAATTCTGGTCCACCTCTCCAACTTCCGACCGGTCAAGCGGGTCACGGATGTGGTGGAGATTTTTGCTCGGGTACAAGAGCGAGTTCCAGCGCGACTTCTGCTGGTCGGCGACGGGCCGGAGCGCACCGCGGCGGAGATGCTGGCGCACAAGAAAGGCGTTCAGGACCGCACGGTGTTTCTGGGCAAGCAGGACAATGTGGAGGAGATTCTCGGCATCGCGGACGTCCTGCTGCTGCCCAGCGAGTTGGAATCCTTCGGGCTGGCGGCGCTGGAAGCGATGGCGTGCGAGGTTCCGCCCGTGGCCACTCGTGTCGGCGGGCTGCCGGAGCTGGTAACTCACGGCGTGGACGGTTTTCTCGCGGAGGTAGGCGATCTGGACTCGATGGCAGACTACACGACCCGGCTGTTGCAGGATGCAGAGCTGCACCAGCGAGTCGCTCAGGCGGCGCGGAAGACCGCGCTGACCCGCTTTTGTTCCACTCTCATTATCCCGCGATACGAACAGCTGTATCGCAGAGTCCTGGAGCGCGCGTCGTGAAATCCATCAAGCCCGGCTCGGAGTTGCTTAGGTTCGATCCAGCGCGGGATGCGCGGCGAAGGAAATGCGTTGCCATTCGTTCCATAGCGGCAGCCGCCCTGGCGGCGTTCATTCTGTGGGCAAGCTGCGTGCGCCAAACGCCTACCGCGGTACTTGCGGCGGAGCCATCGGGCGCTGCGGCCGTAGCCGAGGCTATCGAGCGGCTGCCCGTGGTGGGCTCGGTGCTGCTCACCGGGGCCCATCCTGACGATGAGAACAACGCGCTGCTTGCCTACCTGGCGCGCGGGTTGCACCTGCGCACGGCGTATCTCTCCGCTACGCGCGGCGACGGCGGTCAGAACCTGCTCGGCAACGAACAGTACGAGGCGCTCGGGATGCTGCGCACGGAGGAATTGCTGGCCGCGCGCCGCCTGGATGGTGCGGAGCAGTTTTTTGCCCAGGCCTACGATTTCGGTTTTTCAAAAAGCGCGGAGGAAACATTCCAAAAGTGGGGACACGATAGCGTGCTGGGGGACTACGTTCGGGTCATCCGCCGCTTTCGCCCGGACGTTGTGATCTCGCGCTTCAGCGGCACGCCCGCCGACGGCCACGGCCATCACCAAGCTTCCGGCATTCTGACCCCGGAGGCGTTCCACGCCGCGGCCGACCCGGCGCGCTTTGCCGATCAGATCGTCGCGGGACTCCGGCCCTGGCAGGCGGCCCAGTTGCTGATCCAGGCCGGGGGATTCGGGGGTGGCGGCGGAAGCCCCGCTGCCGGCACCTTTACGATCACGCTCGGTGGATTCAACCCTCTTTATGGCGAGTCGCTTGGCGACTTGGGCATGGAGGCGCGCAGCCAGCACCGCAGCCAAGGCCAAGGCTCCGGCTCGCGGCCCAGCTATACCGCCAATTTTCGGCTGGTGGAATCCGTTCCCGCTGCCAGCGGCGGGACTCCAAGCGATCTGTTCGAAGGGATGGATCTGACGCTCAACCGCTTCACCACGCTGGCGGGCGGCGCGCCCGCAGTTGCGCAGCGCGTACAGGGAATTCAGAAAGCGGTTGACGAAGCTCGCAATGCTCTTTCGCCGCTGCATCCCGAGCGCGCGCTTCCGGCGCTCGGCCGCGGCGCGGCCTTGCTGCTCGAATTGCGGGGAGCCCTTCAGCAGGCTCAGGTGTCGCAGGCGTCCAAGGAGGAGGCGCTGTTTCTGT
>JBGPJR010000097.1:0-6660 GCA_041485545.1 Terriglobia bacterium | reverse complement strand
GTCAGGTTCGCGATGTTCGTCATCGCCCGACAAGCCGCCTCGTCGCTAGCTTGGTCCGCGACTTCTGCTCTGACCCTGGACCCCATGGCGAACGCCACCGCGAACACAAGAACGAGAACAGACCGCTTCGACATATGTCGTAGGTTCATCATGCTGGCAACCTCCAATGGAAGACGCCCTGGCGGGCGGTATTGTTTGTCAGATTTCCAACGAAACCAGCCGATGGCACCGCGAAGATACCTTGGGATCTGTCCCCGGCTCGTCCCGACAATCGCCGACTGCGATAACTCTAATGTCTCGGTAGAAAAACCGTACAGGCGCATTTTCCAATGGCGCCGCGTCACTACCGCCGGGATGCGGCTCCACTCCGGTTCCCCTCTCCCGTCGACGGCCTGAAACGCTTCGTCCATCTGTCTGGTTTGGTTGCGCCTTGTATAACAGATACACCTTCTGCCGCTGTAGTGTCAAGACTGGCGAAACCGAAGACTAGCAACACACTTTTAGGCAGATACCCGCGGCGAATACGTGACAAGAGGGCTACTGCGGAGTTGTCCCTACGCCACTGACATTTCGGAAACGGGGGTAACCATCACTCGGATCAGCGACGTGTGTTCCTCTCTCGGGGAACGTGCCCCCTATCAACCGTCATTCTTGTTGATGCGGATTGAAAAGAAGAAACAGGCAGGGGTGTGCTTGGCCTCAAGCTGACCCTCTAGGCCCCCCGGGGGGCTCTTGTATGAGCAGCCCCCCGGGCGTCTTGCCTTTGGTGTATTACTTCAAATATGTTGCACGAACTGGCCGTCGCGCATGGAGTGGACCTTAGGGAATTGCTCCACCACCTTGGGGTCATGGCTGACCATGATCACGGTCTTGCCGTAATCTTTGGCCAAAGATAACAGCAGCCGCGTGATGATTTCCGCATTTTTCAGATCCAGATTTCCGGTCGGCTCGTCGGCCAGGATCAGCGCCGGGTCGTTCGCCAAAGCGAGCGCGATCGCAACGCGTTGCTGCTCGCCTCCGCTCAGTTCCTCCGGTCTTTTCTGCCCCTTGGCGCCCAGCCCCACCATTTCCAGCAGGGCCTGGACGCGCTCCCTGCATTCTTTCTCATTGCGGCCTGCCACCAGCATGGGGAGTTCGATGTTTTCAGTGGCAGTCATGCTGGGAACCAGGTTGAAAAGCTGGAATACGAATCCCACATGCAACAGGCGATGCCGTTCCAGCGTCCGCTCGTTTGCTTGGGTCAGCTTTTCTCCATCGATTTGGATCTCGCCTCCGGTAGGACGATCCACGCCACCGAGCAGATTCAGCAAGGTGGTCTTGCCGCATCCGCTGGGCCCCATGATGGCCACGGCTTCGCCCGCTTCGATCTGCCAGTCAATTTCCCGCAGAGCGTGGATCTCCTCCGCAGCCGTGCGATAGCTCTTTTTCAGTTTTGTAACCCGAACCGGCACACCTTTAGTCGAAAAGAATTGATCTGATACCATTGCCTTATTATCCCTCTTGAATGTTTTCCAGCGCCGACTTGCGGAACACCCACAGGCTGAACAGCAAGGCGGCTGCGACCAGCAGGACCACCAGCACCAGGGTGATGGCGGCCGTAAGCGAAGTAAGCACGAGATGCGTCGGGAGCAACTGAACAATCGTCTTCACGTTGTGCAGCTTCCAGACATAGTTGGTTAGACCGTATCCTCCCAGCACTGCCGTGATTCCTCCCAGAATCAGTCCCAACAACGCCGGGGCCAGCAACATCGACATCAGGAAACGACCGATATAGACGGGAGGAGTCCCGCGAATGCGCAGCAGAGCCAGCGTGCGACGGTCCTCGGCGTAGTTGGCGGAGGCTACCGCAAAAATGGCCACCAGCGCCAGCAGCAGCCCTCCGATCAGGTAGATGCGCATGTTTTCCAGAGACAAGTAGATGAACATGTCACTGCCCACCTTCTTAATCTCCTGAGACAGATCACGGACTTCCAAGGGAGGCACCGGCATGGCCTGGATCAGGGCCGGCCGCATCACGTCGGGAGCCAAGCCTGGGTCCACGTCGACCAGAGCAATGACGCGCGAGATCAGCAGCTCCAGCCCCGCCAGCTTCGGATTATCCATGCGCGCCACCACATAGGCGTTGTTGCTGAAAAGGTAGTTCAGGTAATCGACTCGGGCCTGGACGTAGCCCTGCCGGTCGGTTACCGTGCGGGCCGGCATCCCCGGCAGCAGTCCCAGAATTCCGCCCGCCGGCGGGGAGACGAGACTGGCTTGTTGCCGGTCCACGCCCAGCGGCACAGGCGAGCCGGGCTGGAACTCGTAGAAATCCGCAACGGGCGGGGAGGTAACCACCTGATCCGCCGACACCTGGGAAATCAGATGCTGAAAGGAATCGTTCACGCCCAACTGCGGCTCCGAGTACACTTCCTTGTCATAGGCGTCCGGATCCACTAACACATACAGCGGGACTCCTTTGAACCCATAGCCCGGCAGATAGAAACTCGGCAATAACGCTTCGACCAGGAACGTGACCGATCGCACCCCTGGGACGCCGTTGAGAGATTGCTTCACCGCCTCGACCCGCGGCTGCAGCGTCTGCCACTGCCCTTTCAGAGGCCCTCGCAGCTGTTCATCGCTACTTCCGATGAGGTTCGGGGCATTCAGCGTCACTTCCCAGTCCGATCCAATCTGGACCCGCGCCCCGCGGACGGCTTTGTCCTCAAACGAGCCACTGCTGATGGTCGGATAGAGACTCACGGCCGCCATCAGCGAAACAATCAGCAGGAAGCCGATGGTCCGGTGCGGCTTGACGGCCATGTGACGGAGCGCCACAATGCCTAAGGGGCCTCCCATGGGCCGTATGATGGGCGCCAGAAGGCTTTGAATCAAACCTCTCCGCGACACCAACAGTGTCGAGACTCCGTAAAGAAACAGGGGCAATCCGATGAAATCCAGCGCCTGGTCAGCCCGAGCCAGAGCGGGCACTTTGTCGGAGAGACTCCAGCCGGCAATCCATCGCGTTAACGAATACGCCCCCAGGACGAGAGAAGCAAACTGCAGCGCTCCAAAGCGCACCAGCGCCCGGGTCGCCTCCGAGCCGGCCACTCGCCCGGAGGCTTCCAGCGGCGAGATGGTGGTCGCGTATCGAATCAGCCGCCGGCTTACCAGTAGCGCCAACACCAGCGTCACCACAAGAAACACCAAGAACAGAAGGAGTTGTGCCGGATCGCTCAGCACCCATAAGGGAAAACTTCCTCCTTCGTAAGCAAGCAGCGGCACCACCGATCCGAACAGCAGCCCACACAGGCCTCCCAGCAAGCCGCCCGTCCCGATCGAGATGAGGAGGGCGCGGCCGATCAGCCGGCCCGGAACCCCCCGCAGGCGCATCAAACCGAGTTTCCGGCGCTCGTTGAGCATCAACAGACCCGACAGGTTGGTCGCCAGAACCCAAGCCACCCACAACAATGGCAGAGCCACCAGGAGCGACACCACGCCGATGATCCTGGCGATGCCGCTCATTTGTTCGAGCAGCACCAACGTGGTGCTGTCCACCACTACCGGAGTGCCGCCGGCCATGGCCGTAGCCTTCAACTCATCGCGGACCTTCGTTACGGCCGCCAAGGAACGAGCGATGTCCCAACCCGTAATCAGCCGGTCGCGATCCAGGAGCGCCAGGTGGGTGATCTCGGGAACGTACTCGGCAACATTGAGGTGCTGAACCGTGGAATCCGTCTGCCCGGGATACTGTCCCGCAGCCAGCAGATCCGGCGGTATGATCCCCGATGCAATCGAATCGTATCTCCGCAGCGCCTCCGTTTGGTAGGGCATCAGCAGGATCATGCCGATTTGCGGAACGAACGAAACCGAGCCCGTCTCATCCATGAACCAACGGTTCAATTCGTCCCGGTCGGCCCGGATCACGCCTTTCAGGGGCGTATTAAAGGCGGTCAGTTTGTCACCGGCAACCGTGACGCTAAAGTCGAAAGTGTGCGCCCCTTGCAGCGCCGTGAACGCCGCTCCGATGGCGCTCTCCGGCCCGATCAGCGCTAAAATGGCCCCCTCGCCTTGCTTGGGCGAACCGTCTTCGGAAGGAGCCGACCCGGCGGTTGGCGCCAGAGCCAGCCGCAGCGCTGGCGGCAGCAGCGTCAGATCCGTCGCTCCCAGCATACAAAGCCAGGGTGTTTTCAGAGGCTGGCCATCGACTGTCATCATTACGCGCTGCTCTTCGGGCAGCATGGCGCGTAAAAAGGCGAGCGTTTCCACACGCTTCACGCCGTCAACCGCATGAATGCGCTGCGGCAGATCTTCTCCGGAGGAGAATCCCTCCGTATTGTAGACAGCCATATCCCAAGGCGTGCGCGCCAACTGATCTTCTACATACAGCTTCAGCGCGTGACGGGACGTGATGTTGACGGCAGCCAGCAGAGCGGCCGTCAGGAACGTCACGGTTCCAAAGACGTAGAAGGGCTTCCTTCCTAAAACCCGCCCCAAATGTCTAGTAATGCTTTGCACAGGATAAAACTCCTCTTTAGACGATTGCGCATATCTTAGAAAACATCCCTTCGCAGCGCGCTACGTTGACTCGCGGCAACATAGGCCAGCCATTGACAGCGCTTTGCTGACAAACGGAACTACAGCCGAAGCGTTGCGGCGCCCAGGGAATAACCAAATGCTGCGGGCGGTCCGAGGACCGCCCACTCCATCTTCACTACCTAGGCTGCGCCGCTGGCTTTGCAGGCAAGGGAGGGAAGAAATGCTCATAGGTCCCGGCCATCACTTTGTCGATCACCGATTTGGCGTAGGCGTGCGGGTCCTTGGCATAGTCCTCGTATTTTCCAGGAGCATTGATACCCGGAACCTCCGGAATCCAGTCCTCCGCGAGCAGTTTGTCCGGGTCGCCGTAACGCGAAGCCAGCGCCCGCACTTCCGGGCTGTCCAGGTCCGTTTGATGCCCCTTGTCCACGACGGTAATCCAACGGTCGGAGTTGCGCACGTGCACCTTATAGGTCGGGAAGTAATTGTGGATGTGCCAACCGTGTCCCCGGGGCAGGTTGTGGTCGTCGGCAAACGCCCAAAACTGCTTGGGATATCCTCTCGAGCCGGGCTCCGCAACCATCTCTGCTCCCAGACCGAAATGGAAGACCCCGCTGCGATCTAGTTCCCCGACCCCGCGGAAGTACTTCGGACTGGTCCCGGTGGCAATCTCAAACAAATGCCAGTAGCCGGGCATTTGCATGAAGGGATAGGTGAGTGTATTGATCCCCGGATACTTCAGGAATTCCCGCAGCAGGTCTCCGAGTAGCCCGCCGCCCTTTGCCTCCACCATCGTCCCGTCCTTGTAATGCATCTCCACCCGCGGATAAAAGCCCGCGTGGTCCTGGGTCCCGGCAATCACCCCATTCAACTTCACGCGCGGTTCTATGGGTACCCAGTCTTTTTGCTCGGCCGGAAAGTCCACGAACGAGTAGGGGTACCGCCCACCCACCTGGTCCGGATACAACAGGACATGGCTCCGAATGTAAGCACCGTTAGCCCACTTGGCGGCCTGCTCCGGGCTGACGTCAAACGAGATGTCCGTCCCCTCCGGGTCTACCGAGGTTACTTTGTCCACAAAGGCAAACGGTTCCATGATGAGCTGCTCTTCCAGAAGCCACAAGTCATCCGGGTACGTGGTTACTTCGTTCGCCAAGTACAGACGCGTGGAGTAGTTCATCGTGCCGAGCATCTTGTCTTCCATGGGGGCCAGATACCGTTGTGTGAAAGCGATGGCGCCTCCCCAGAACACTCCCTGGACCTCCGGGTGCGCCTGCATATACTTCACCGCCCCCTGACCAACGCTCACGGACGTCAGCTTTTCCGCCACTTCCTGCAAATGAGGAGACAGAGATCCGTCGGCACGGGCTTGCGTGGGAAAAGCTTTGCTGTACAAGTCCGGATTTTGCTTTTTGAGCCAATCCATTCCTGCTCCGTTGCCACCCCCGAGTCCACGAACCCAACCGGTGGCTTCCGTGTAGCCGTTTCTGTTCGGCGTATAGGGATCGGGAGCGCCCGCGTTGGTTCCATCCCCTTCTCCAGCAAAGGCGCCTCCGCCCCCGCTGTTCCCGTTGCGGGCCGCTTGGAGAGCTTCCATATCTTCCCGGCTCACGCCGGCCAGCTCGTACTCGCGGAAGATGACGGTCTTGACACCGCGCTCATCCAACGCCCGGCGAATCGCCTCCAGAGCCATGTCGTCAGCCGACTGCCCAACAATCAACATCACCGCATTGCCCTTCTTGATGGTTCCGAAGCCCGTGCCGCGCGTGGTGGTCTTGCGCTGAGCCAGGGCGCGGGCATACGGCATGAGTTGATCGACTGAGGTCGCCAATCGAGCCGTGGAAGGAAACCGCGGAGCCGGATACTGGACGTTGGCGTCCGCCAGGACCTGCGCCCAGGCAGTACTTCCGCCTTGGAACAAAGCAACGATCAAGAAACTGGCAATTGACCATTGGGTCCTGCTCATCTGCTCCTCCGTTGGCTTGGTTCGTTGCGGCCCGAGGAGAAACCCCGGGCCGCTTCCAACTCGTTTACTTAGACTGCGCCATCTGCTTTGCAGGTACAGGCGGGAAAAAGTGTGTATAAGTCCCGGCCTTCACCTTGTCGATCACCGATTTGGCGTAGGTCCAGGGGTCCTTGGCATAG
>JBGPJR010000096.1:0-6662 GCA_041485545.1 Terriglobia bacterium | reverse complement strand
TGAGATACGCCAGCAAGTCCTTGACCTCGGCGCGCTCGTAGAAGCTAATGCCACCTACGACTTTATATTTCAAGCCGTAGCGTCGCAGCGCCTCCTCGTAGAGCCGCGACTGCGCGTTGGTGCGGTACAGGACGGCGACGCGCTGCTCGGCGTGCTCGCGCTGGTGATTTGCGATCCAGTCGGCGATGAACAAGCTTTCGTTTTCTCCGTCCGGCCCTTCGTAGCGGCCGATCTTGGCTCCGCCCTTCCGCTCGGTCCAGAGCGTTTTGCCTTTGCGCGTGCGGTTGTGAGCGACCAGCGCGGTGGCGGCATCCAGAATGTATTGCGTGGAGCGGTAGTTCTGCTCCAGGCGCAGGATGCGCGCCTCCGGATAGTCCTTCTCAAACTCCACGATGTTGCGGATGTCGGCGCCGCGCCAGGAGTAGATGGACTGGTCCTCGTCTCCTACGGCGCATAGGTTCTGCTGCGTCTGCGTCAGCAGCCGCACCAGCTCGTATTGCGGGCGGTTGGTGTCCTGATACTCATCTACCAGGATGTAGCGGTAGCGCTCGTTATAGCGCAGCGCAGTCTCCGGGTCCTCGCGAAACAGGCGGACCGCTTCCAGCAGCAAGTCGTCAAAGTCTACCGCGCCGGCCTTTTTCAGCTCGCGAACGTAGAGGTCGTAGACCACGGCCATGCGTTCCGCCTGGGGATCGGCCGCGGCCTGAAAGAACGTCTCGGGGCTGCGGCCGTGGTTTTTGGCGTAACTGATCCGCGAGAGCACGGCGCGCGCCTGCAGCTCCCGTTCGGTCAGGCCCAGGTGCCGCAAGCAGGCTTTGACGACCCGAAGCTGGTCATCTTCGTCGTAGATGGAGAAGTCGCGGGGGAGGCCAATGCGAGGGCCATTCTCCCGCAGCACGCGCACACAGAAGGAATGAAAGGTGGAGATCCAGGGACGACCAGTTCCTGACAGACCGACTAGGCGCTCCACGCGCTCTCGCATTTCGGCTGCCGCCTTGTTGGTAAAAGTAACGGCGAGAATGCTGCCCGGGCGCACGCCGCAATGCTCGACCAGGTAAGCGATCCGGTACGTGATAACGCGCGTCTTGCCGCTGCCGGCCCCGGCCAGAATGAGTAGCGGACCGTCGGTAATTTCCACCGCGTCACGCTGCTGCGGATTCAAATCGTCCAATAGCTGCATGATGCCCGTCGCGCCAGTTCCATTGTTCTATTGTAGCTGGGTGTTTCGGGCGGAAGGAAGCCGGCAGACTAGATATCAAAATAGACAACCGCTTCCCATCCGTCGCCGGATCGGGACACCGAGATTTGATGGTAGGTAACTGCCTTGACGGCAACGGCGCGGCTGCGGGAGGCCGGATCGCGCCGCTCTCCGTAACCCTCGCCCTGGAGCGCGTTGTCCTCCATCCGGTGGATGGAAAAGCGGCAGAACAGCCAGCCCTCCGCGTCCACGAAGTAAAGAATCTCGCTCAGCCAGTTGACCAGCATCTCTTCGGCGTCTGCACCGCTTGCCGCCAGTGAGAGACGCTCCTTGGGCTGGATGGCCTGCTCTTCCACCGCCAGCGCCATCAGGCCGAGGCCGGCATTGGCAAATAGTTCTGGCAGACTCCGGCCATACACGCGCAGGCCCACGTCGGCCGTATGCTCCAACACCTCAAACGGAGGGTGACTCAACAGCGATTCCTCAGAGCGGCCGCTACTCCCCGCGCAACAGCACGCGCTCGATGCCGAGAGCGCGGCCGGTTTCCGCATCTGCTCGGATCATGACCGCGGCCAGACGCGGATCTTTCTCGGCCGGCTCAAACTTTACCGGCATCTGCGTCAGGAATTTTTGCACGATGCTTTCCTTAATGACCCCGATGACCGAGTCGTACGGTCCCGTCATACCCACGTCCGTGATATAGGCGGTGCCACCGGGCAGCACGCGCTCATCCGCCGTGGGCACGTGGGTGTGGGTGCCGACCACCGCGGTCACCCGTCCATCGAGGTACCATCCCATCGCGACCTTCTCGGAAGAGGCTTCGGCGTGCATGTCCACGATGCGAATCTTGCAGGCGGGAGGCAATTGTTCCAGCACGCGGTCGGCGGTTCGGAAGGGGCAGTCGTTCGGGGTCATATACACGCGGCCCTGCAGGTTCAGCACGGCGTAGGCGACGCCCGACCGCGTAGTGCCCTGGAAGAGGCCCTGTCCGGGGCCGGCCGGATAGTTGGCGGGACGCAGCAAGCGCGGCTGCTGCGGAAAGTATTCCAGGATTTCCTTCTGCGCCCAGATGTGATTCCCGCTGGTAAGCACATCGATGCCCAGCGCCAGAAGCTCATCAGCCAGGCGCGGTGTGACCCCTCGTCCGGCGGCGGCGTTTTCTGCGTTGGCCACCACCAGATCCAATTTGCGCTGCTGGATGAGATCGGCCAGGTGATCGGCGAGCACCCGCCGGCCCGCTCTGCCAAAGATGTCGCCAACAAAGAGAATGTTCACCCGATCACAGCTTTCTGGAGTGGCAGCGCCGAGGCGGGGGCGGACTTCAGATGTGGGCAGACCGCTCGGCCGTGTGGGAGCTATTTTTTGAACCCGTTTGGAAAACGGCGGAAGTCCGGTGCGTTCCGTTAGGCGCCTCCGTAACCCGGCCATGGCCGGGCGGAGTCTGCACACGGGAACGCCAACCAGCCCTCCAAGATGCAGTTGTTAGCTCAAAAAATAGGATCACAATCACCTGCGTCGCAGTACTGCTCCGGATCATTATACCGCTTCATGAGGGAGGGCAAACCGAAACGAATCAGCCCGCCTTCCGCAGGGCAGCGTCGAGCACCTCGCCGCAGCGAGCGGTCTTTTCCACGACCGCAGCTTCGAGTCGGGCGTGGCGCTCGCGGAGCCGCTCGCATTCGTCGGCGAAATGCAGCGCCGCCAACACCGCCAGCCGGAGCGAATCGTAGGTGTGCGTCTTTTCCCCAATCGAGCGCATCGTCGCATCCACGGAGCGGGCCAGCTCTCGCGTATACGGTTCGTCCGAGTCGGAGCGCAGCGTGTAGGACTGGTCGAATATCTCCACGCGAATGCCCTGGGGTTTCATCGCCATCGTATGGTTCCTCCCGAGGCAGGCCAGCGGATTAACTCGCTTCCAGGCCCGCCTCCAGCAGCGAGTCCACCTGGGCGAGCAGCTTTTCCAACTGCGCCTTGATGCGGTCCCGCTCCTTCTCCAATCGGGCCATCCGCTCCTGGAGCGGCCGGACCGACTGGTCCTGCTGCGTCAGTTTCCGGCGAAAGTGCGTGTTCTCCTGCACCAGCGTTTCGCGCTCGGATCGCTCCGATTGCAGCAACGCAACCGCGCGCTGAACCTTCTGCTCCAGTTGCACCAGTCGTTCCAGACCCTGTTCGACGTCCTCGCGCTGCGCCATTCTTGTCCTCGTTTATCGGAAGGCTCCCATCCGGGAAGCGTGCCTAGCCGCTCATGCGGATGGTGGCGCCCAGTTCCCGCTCCAGCGCCTGGATGATCCGGGCGCTTCGATCCGCCAACTCCGCTTCGGTGAGGGTGCCCTCACCGCTTTGCAGCGTGAGCCGCAGCAGCAGGCTGTAGTGCCCCGCCTGCACCGAAGCGCCGCGAAAGATCTCCACGGGCTGCATCCCCACCAGTTCCCGTATCCCGAGCGCCGCAATGGTTCGCCGAATCGACTCAAACGTGACGCCTTCGCGAACCACAATCGAAAAATCCCGCTCCACGGACGGGTATCGGGAAACCGGCCGGACCTGCGGAGACCGCAGCCCACGAGCATACAGCACATCCAGGAAGAGTTCGCAGACAAAAACCGGCTGCCGGAATTTCCACCGCTCCGCAGCCTCGGGATGCAACTGGCCGAAGCGGGCCGCCGCTTGCCCGTTCAGGAGCAGCCGCGCGCAGTGGCCCGGCCGGTAATAGACAGGCAACTGCTGTGTGTCAACGGTGGGCGCAGGACCCTGGAACAGCTCGACGAGTTGCTCCAGATCGCCTTTCAGATCATAGAAATCATACTCCCGGCTTCTCTGGCTGAAGGTGCTCGCAATGCGATCCCCGGTAGCGGCCAAGGTGATCACTGGAGGCTCGCGATACGCATCGCCGTCGCGTTGATAGGTATTTCCGACTTCAAACAAAGCAACCGTTCGCTGGCCGCGATTCAGGTTCCACGACAGGGCCGCGAGCAGGTTGGGAACCAGGCTGGTGCGCAGAATAGCTCCCTCTTCGCTCAAAGGATTGGCGAGAGCGACCGCGGGAGTCTCCCCAAAAGCTTCCGTCTCGCGGCTGACCAGAGGCGAGGAAATCGTCTCGTCGTAACCGAGCCCGAGCAGAAGCTGCCGGAGTCGCTTTTCCTTCTCCGCGTTCGGAGGCCGGTGCGATGGCTGGCCCAGCGAGGCCGGGAGGCGCAGCGGAAAACGGTCATACCCGTAGTGGCGCGCGACTTCTTCGATCAAATCAATCTCGCGGCTAATATCCACGCGGTACGAGGGCGCGGTGCAGTTCCAGCCCATGCGTCCGCGCACCCGCGGAGAGAACCCCAGGCGCTCCAGAATCTGCTCGATCTGTTCGGGCGGAACTTCCACACCCAGATGCCGCGCCAGCTCCCAGCGCCGCAGCAAGATGAGAGGGCGTCCGTGCGGCCTGAGGTAGGCATCGACCGCCGTCGGGTCCAGGTCTCCTCCGGCCAGTTGCCGGATCAGCTCAATGCAACGGTCCGCGCAGGGCAAGGTGGCCTCGATATCAGCGCCGCGCTCGAAGCGATGCGAGGCCTCGGTGTGCAAGGCCTGCCGCTTCGCAGTTCGCCGAACGGCGATGGGGTCGAACCATGCGCTTTCAAGCAATACGTTTCGCGTGGTGGCAGAAATTTCCGACTCCTGTCCCCCCATCACCCCCGCCAACGCCACGGGGCGGCGCGCGTCGGCGATGACCAGATCGTCGGGGGTGAGCGCCCGGTCCACCCCGTCCAGCGTGGTGAGCCGTTCGTTCTCGGCAGCCCGGCGCACGAGGATCTTGCCGCCTTGCAGCCGGTCGAGGTCAAAGGCGTGCAGGGGATGGCCGTAAGCCATCAGCAGATAGTTCGTCGCGTCGGCCACGTTGTTGATCGAGCGCACGCCCACGAGCGTCAGCCTCCGGGCCAGCCAGTCCGGCGAGGGGCCGACCGTTAGGTTGCGGAGCAGGCGAGCCGAGTAGCGCAGGCACAGGTCGGTCGCAACGATCTCCACCATTCCATCCTTGCGCCGGCCGCGCGCATGCACCTTCGGTAATTCCCCGGCTGGAGAGAAGGGCGCCAGGGGAAGTCCATAGAACGCCGCCAGTTCGCGGGCCACTCCGTAATGACTCAGGCAATCCGGGCGGTTGGTCGTCACGCTGAGATCGAGAACGGTTTCGCCGTCTTCTGTCGAGACCGAATCCACGGCGAAACCCAGCATGGCCAGATCGTTCGCCAGCGGCTGGGCCTCAACGCTAATCGGAACGAATTCAAGCAGCCAGGAGTACAGGATCTTCATGGGACCCGGAGCGGCGCAGGCCGGGAGGCTGGTGCGCCCGAAATCACCTCGCTAACGAAACTGGTGCAGAAACCGGACATCCCCCTGAAAGAACTGCTGGATATCCTGGACGCCGTATTTCAGCATCGCCATTCTCTCGACGCCGATGCCAAAGGCGAATCCGGTATATTGCGAAGCATCGTATTTCACATAGGAGAAAACCGCCGGGTCCACCATGCCGCAGCCGAGCAGCTCGATCCAGCCGCTCCCCTTGCAAATGCGACACCCGATCGCCTTTCCCCCGCAGAACAGACACGATACATCCACTTCCGCGCTCGGCTCCGTGAAGGGGAAAAAGCAGGGGCGAAAGCGCGTGCGCACGTCGGAGCCGAAGAACGCCTTCATGAAATAATCCAGCGTTCCCTTCAGGTCGGGGAACGTGATGCTGGTGTCCACGGCCAGCCCTTCCACCTGGTGGAACATGCAGGCGTGCGAGGCGTCCGGCGTTTCGTTGCGGTAGACCTTGCCGGGCACAATGATGCGCACGGGCGGCCTCTGCCGTTCCATGGTGCGAATCTGCACCGGGGAGGTGTGCGTCCGCAGCACCGTCTTCGAATCAATATAGAAGGTGTCCTGATCGTCGCGCGCTGGATGGTCCTCCGGAATGTTCAGCGCCTCGAAATTGTAATAGGCACTTTCGATCTCCGGCCCCTCCTCCACCGAGTAGCCGAGTGAGAGAAAGATTTCCATGATCTCGTCAAAGGTCCGAGTCAGAATGTGGCGCACGCCGATGGGCCGTTGCGTGCCCGGCAGCGTGACGTCGAGAGCATCCGCTACGGCCGGGGCCGTAAGGGCGGATGCCTGCGGGCGGGCGGGCCGAGCTGGAGCGGATACCGCAGATGCGGCAAGCCGCTCGATCTTCTGTTCTGCCATTTCCCGCAGGGCGTTCAATCGTTGGCCGGTCTCACGCTTTAACTCGGGAGGGGCGGAACGCAGCCAGTTGTCCGTAATGCCGCGGATGATGCCTTGCTTGCGGCCGAGCCAGCGCACACGCAATGCCTCCACAGCATCATCAGTGGCCCCGTCTTGCAAGGGCTCAATTTCCCGGCGAAGGTGCGCCTCCAGGCGCGCAACGAGCGCCTGAAGAGCGGCGCTGTCCCGCACGCCTAACACATCAAGGCTCTGCTGGGTG
>JBGPJR010000095.1:0-6762 GCA_041485545.1 Terriglobia bacterium | reverse complement strand
TACCGGTGTCGTCCCCTGAACCCGTGCCGCATCTGGTCGGTCGCGACGGCAGGTTTCGCAACCTGGTGGAATTCTTTCTCCGCATCCTGGCGGGCCAGATCCCAGCACACGAGATCGAGCGGGAGTTCACCGCGCAGATCGACAAAATGGTCGAAGCGGGAATCCAGCCCAGTCATCTGGACACCCACCAGCACACGCACCTGCACCCCACCGTTGCGGGAGTGATCGCGCGAGTGGCCGGGCGGTATGACATTCGCTGGGTGCGCCGGCTGTGTGAGAACTGCACGCCGCCGTTGCGCGAAGGCGCGCTGCGGCGCCGTGTGGTGGCCGCCTCCGCGCATCTATTCGTCAATTCCCTGCAGCGCAAGCTCGATGCGCACGCGGTCCGCACGCCCGACGCGTTCACGGGCTTCGTACTGACGGGACGGCTCAACCGCCAAGGCTTTCTCGCAACCCTCTCCAATTTGCCGGACGGCATCACGGAGCTGATGTGCCATCCCGGCTACTACGATGCGGAACTCCGGCAGGCTCCGACCATGCTCAAGAGCAAGCGCGAGATCGAACAGCAGATCGTCAGCGACAGCTATTGGCGGGGATGGTTGCAGGAGCGCGGCGTGGCCCTGACGAGCTTCCGCGAGCTGTGCACCGAGGCACCCGTAAAGGCATGACCACGCCGCACCGCCTCAAAACCTACTCCGGCGAGAGCGGGTACGTGTACCAGTACTACTTTCTGGAGTCGCAACCGCGCGCGCGCTGGTGGAGCCGCATCGGCACCGCGTTCCGGTTCCAAGTGACCAGCGACCGGAAACGGTTCTTCATCGTCGAGGTGCTGGTGGAAGATCAGGCGCTGCGGGTCTGGGAGCGGGCCCACGGGCGGGTGCTGGCGGAGACGGAGCAATATGCCGCGGCCAAGATGCGCCTGTTTCGGGCCTTTGATGAAAATCAAAAAGCGGAGGAGTTTGCCGACGTTCGCGTGAGCGCATCCAATATCGAGTCGCTGCTGGAGTCGCTGCATCTGGCCGACTGAGCGCCGCTCGAACGTCCGGCGGAATCAAGACACAAAAAAGGGGACGATTCCAATCGTCCCCTAGATCCCGGAAACCGAAACCCGGCTTACTTCTTTTTCTTTGCGGGTTTCTTCTTCGCTGCTTTCTTCGTTGGCATTCTACACTTCTCCTTTTTCGTTCTTCGTTCTCCATGCAACGAACTCAGTTCGTTGCTTGTTGTCCTATGTATACGAACTGAGAAAATGATTGTCAAGGGAAAAAGTGACTGGACGGTCACAAGAAGACACCGATTCTTCGTCGGCCGCGCCCGCTTCTGCGGGAGGTTGCCCGGTCAGAAGCCCGGCACACCGCGCCCGTCGCATCGCAGTTATTCGTTGTACTGCAGCAGAGAGAAAACGTCGACGGCGTCGAGTTTCTTGCGGCCTTCCAAGAACGTCAGCTCCACTACGACGCCCAGCCCGAGCACCTCCGCACCCAATTCGCGCGCCAGCCGCACGCAGGCATTCGCAGTGCCCCCGGTGGCAAGCAGGTCATCCACAATGAGGACCCGATCGCCGGGCCGGATGGCGTCGCGATGGATTTCCAGCGCGTCGGTTCCGTACTCCAGATCGTAGGTGATGCGCGCCGTGGCCGCCGGCAATTTATTCGGCTTGCGCACCGGGACAAAGCCCGCGCCCAGCCGGTATGCCAGCGCCGGGCCGAAGATGAAGCCCCTTGCTTCGATGCCCAGGACCAAGTCAATGTCCTTTCCGACGTACTGTTCCGAGAAAGTGTCGATGAGGCGCCGGAAGCCCTTCTTGTCTTTCAGTAGCGTGGTGATGTCGTAAAACAGAATGCCCTTTTTCGGCCAGTCCGGAACCTGCCGGATCAGTTTCTTTAGATTTTCCATGTCCTTCGTCATGTCCTTTTCTAGTAATGGCAGATTCCGCGCTTCGCCGAAAGCCTCCGGGCGATTGCGGACCGGCTATTCACTGGGCTCGATCCAGAAGTCGCCGTAGTCCTTGCGGGGGGCTGGCCGCTCCTCCACACGTTCCACGCGGCCAGCGCGCGGGCCGACCTCCAGTTGTTCCTTCAAGCGTGCCAGAGTTTGTTCGTCTCCGATGGCGTAAACCTCCACGCGGCCGTCGGCCAGGTTGCGAACATAGCCCTTGAGCCCCAACTGGTGCGCCACGGCCTCCGCAAAGAAGCGATATCCGACACCCTGGACGCGCCCGGCAATCCAATATAAGCGAGCCTGCTCCTGGCCCGCCTCTCCGGACGCTTTTTTGCGGTGCTCGGCTGCCGCCATGTGCGCTCACCTGAAAACCGAACTATTGTAGGGGACGCGGTTGCTGCGGACAAGGGAGGGCCACGGGGGCTGTGGCGCGCGCTAACGCGAACCGGAGGATGGCTCCGATCCAATGGCTTGTTCCAAGGCGCGGGCGATGGCGCCAGTGTGCTGCTCCACCAGCGCTGCGCTCAGCGCCTACACCATGTCGCGCGCCAGCGGCTCCGTGACGCTGCAGCGCACCACCACGCGCCCGGCGGAGCCCAGGCTGCGCTCGCTGGCGTGAATCTGCTCCATCACGGCCGGCAACTCTTCCAGCGGAATCTTCTCCCGCACCCGCACATTGCGGATGGCTTGGGGAAATTCCTCCAGACCAGCGGTAAGCTGCTCCAGCGTCTTCTGCTTCTCGGAAAGAATACGCAGGATTTCGATGGCGGTGAGCAGGCCGTCGCCCGTGGTGGATAGATCCCGGAAAATGATATGGCCGGACTGCTCGCCTCCGAGGTTGGCTCCGCAGCGCCGCATCTCTTCCAGAACATACTTGTCTCCCACCGGAGTCCGCAGCAGCCGCACGCCGTCCTGGGCCAGCGCGCTCTCCAGGCCCAGGTTCGACATGGTCGTGCCCACCACCACGCCACCGCGCAACGCCCCGCGCTCGCGGAGGTAGCGGCTGGCAATGAGCAACACGGCATCGCCATTGATGATGCGCCCGGTGCCGCTGACGAACAGGGCCCGGTCGGCATCCCCGTCAAAGGCGACGCCCAGATCCGCTTGGGTTTCCAGAACCGCGGCGCGGAGATTCTCCAGGTGCAGCGATCCGCAGCCGCGATTGATATTGCGGCCGTCGGGGGCATCGGCCACCCAAATCCACTCGGGACCAGCGGAGTCAAACACCTCGTGCGCTACGGTCGCTGCGGAGCCGTTGGCGCAGTCCAGCACCACCCGGCGCGCAGGTGTCGGCAAGATTCCGGAGGCACGCTGGCGCAGGAACTCCAAATACGGCTCGCCGAGAGCACGGTTCGGCGGCAACGGTTCCCGATAGGGCTGCGGGCCGCCGCCGTTGCCGAGGGCGGCAAGGATCTGCCCCTCCACGCGCAGCTCGTCCTGGTCCGGAAGCTTGAATCCGTCGGAGGCAAACACCTTCAGGCCGTTGTCTTGGTATGGATTGTGGGAGGCGGAAACCATCACGCCGGCCGTGAAGCCTCCTGCCGCCGTCAGATAGGCCAAGCCTGGTGTGGTCAGCACGCCCGGCGTTCCAACAGCTACACCAGCTTCCTTGAGCCCGGCCGCCAGCGTCTCGGCGATCCAGTGACTGGACTCGCGGGGATCTTCGGCGATGGCCACCCGTGGCGCGGAGCTGCGCGGGCGCAGGAACTCACCCAGGCATCGGCCAATCACGAAGATCGTCCGGGAGTCCAGCGGAGGCTCTCCCGCAACTCCGCGGATCCCGTCCGTTCCAAAAAGTTCTTTCCTCATCGGAATGGCTTACCGCTTGGAAGACTCTCTGGGAGCGCGTTCCTGCAGGGTGATGGTTAACTGCGCCGGCGTCACATCCACGATCTCTAACGAGGCAGGACCCTCCACACTGTCCGGCCGCAGCCGAACCAGCTTCACCCCCGGGCCGCCCAGCGCGGAAATGTCCACCGGTATGGAGAAATCAGTCTCGGACGCTTGGCGGACCACGTGCCGCAGTCCTCGCACCCGCACTTCGACCCGGGGCGGCTCCACCTGGAACTGCATATCCTGCGGCACATTGCGGAACTCTACGGGGATGGGCAGGAAAATTTCCGTCTGCACGTCGCCGCCGACCAGAACCCACAGCAGCACGGCCAGTGTCAGGGAGAGCAACTTCAGCGGAATGTTTTCGGTCACGAACCTGCGAAGCCAGTTCATAAAGAATCACGCGTGGTAAGACTGCGGGGCCGCGCGGGGGCCTCGTCGGCCGGCGGCGGCGGAGCGGGGACAGCCGCAGCGGGCGGGCCGGGCTGCCCGAACGCTTCGCGCAGCCTTTCGGCCAGCCGCTCGGCGGAAATATCCAATTCAATCGAGCCGCTTACCGCATAGGAAATGGCGCCCGTCTCTTCCGACACCGCGATGACGACCGCATCGGTCTCTTCCGTAATGCCGACTGCGGCGCGGTGGCGCGTGCCGAGTTGCGTGCCCCAGATGGGATTGATGCTGAGCGGCAGGAAACAGGCGGCGGCAACGATGCGGTCCCTTCGCAGGATCACTGCACCGTCGTGCAGCGGCCCGCGCGGCTGGAAAATGGTCAGCAACAGATCATGGCTGAGCCGCGCTTGCAACGGGATGCCGCTCTCGGTGTAAGTGCGCAGGGCGGTCTCGCGTTCCAGCACGATCAAAGCGCCGATTCGCTGAGCCGCCAGCCGGGTCACCGCCATGAGAATGTCTTCGATCACTTGGCGCGCTTCAAAGGTGGACATGCGTGTGCTGAATGGGTTGCGGGTGATTTGCGCCAACCACCGCCGAATCTCTGCCTGGAACAGCACCACCAAGGCAAACAGCAGATAGGGGATCAAGCCGCCGAGCAGCCAAGTGATTACCTGCAGCTGGCCCCAGTGCGAGCCGTAATACAGAGCGGCCAGTAACGCCGTCCAGACCAAGAACTGTGCTGCCCCCGCACCCCGGATCAGCAGCAGCAGTTCGTAAATCACAAACGTAAGGATGAGAATTTCAATCGCCGCGGCGGCCGTGAAATGTGGAATCTGGGAAACCATAGGGGACCTTGGCTATGCGTCGCACGAGAGAACCCCGAGAGCCATCCTCATTCTATCGCAGGCCTCCGCGACGAGAAAGGAGTTTGCCGCCGCGTTAGCGGGTCAGCTCGACACCCCGGTGGCACCCTCCGGCCAGGATAAATGCATCTCCTGGCGTACGCCGTCCAAGAAACCGTCCAACCCCGGCAGCGGCTGCAACGCAATTCCCGACTCCAGAAGAATCTGCCGGCAACTCCGCGCGGCGGGCCGGGCCGGATCGGATTCACCCACCAGAGCAGTCAGGCGCGCCGGTATGCGCTGCCGGATGCGGCCGAACGTATAGCTGAGCACCTTGGCCTGGTTCCAGTCATGGTCCAGTGCGAGCGCGTGAAGATAATGGGTCATGCCGTTGGGCCGGTAGGCGAAGTCAATACGGAAGCCATCACCGGGAGCCGTGAATGCTTCGACAGAAACATTGCGGGAAAGGCGATCCCAGAGATTATGGCGCTTGAGCGACTCCTGCAGCCGCTCCTGAATCCAGCGCCGGCTGCCCTGCCGCGGCGGAGCGGCGGAAGGCGCCGCCCGCCGCCGTTCCACGTGCTCCGCATACAAACGGTCGAACTCTTGCTCGGGATCAGACGTTTCCAGGCCGCGAGGAAGCGAAAGCTCCACCGCTCCGGATTCGTTTTCCGCCATCCCCAGCAGCCGCTGCCGCAGACTCGTGCCGGTAGGCTCCTGGGAGCTTTCCTTCACCAATTGCGCGAAATGGCCGGGTAGCATTTCCAGAAACGCGCGGTCTGCCGCCGGGTCCAGGCACCGCAGAACACGCCAATCGGTGGTCAGCCCGTAGCGGACCAGGCGGCCCGAGGTCTCCAGAAGAAACACGCCGATCGGCACCCGCAAGTCCTGGCAAGTCGACGGAACATACTGCACCAGAAAATATTCATACGGTTTGATAGGCACGGGCACCATCCTTCCAGTTGGGAAACGGTTGTTTTTCCAAGCGTTGGCAGGCCAGGATCAGCTCCGGGAGCTTGCCCCGGCGTTCTGCCAGTTCTTCCAGCAGGGCCGACAACTCTTCGGTTCGCCCTTCATACCATTCCGGCGGTACTCGGGTCGCTGCCGCCTCCAGCAGGTCGTCATCCAAGTGCTGCACGCGGCTCAGGAAGGGCTCAAACGACTCCCATCCGGTCACATCGTGGTAGACGGCTGGGCGGGAATACAAGCCGCGAATCGGAGCGTCGGGAAAGCTCCACTCGTTGGCGTTGAAGCAGAAGCCCTGATCCACCATGGTAGCCACATACTCGAGGGCGTCGCTGGAGCGGCGGTGGAAGACCAGCTGCCGCGCATCGCAATTGCAGGTCCATTTATCAAACACGAGCATACCCGGCAGATGGTTGCGATTGGCCAGGGAGCTCAGCAGGGAGTCGGGAAGAAAGTCGTAGACCGGGGTGCGCAGGGGATCGCAGGGGAAGCGCGAGCCGAACTGCAGCCCGCTGGCGCACCGCACGCGCTGGTTGCCCAGTTGGATATACATCTCCGGGCTATGCTCTACGAGCCAGGGGCTGACTTCGATCACCTGGGGCTCGGAGACCGGCAGTCCCACCACCAGCGCCATCTGTCCGGCGAGCATTTCATTGGCCAGGATGCGGACCCCCTGGGGGTTGTTCTGGAACTTCACCACGTAGTACTGCCCGTCGGCGCACCGCATCAGATGGGACTGAGCCCCACCCCGCATTCGCCGCACATGCTCAACCGCCCGCTGGGCCATCTT
>JBGPJR010000094.1:0-6806 GCA_041485545.1 Terriglobia bacterium | reverse complement strand
TTCTCGATACCGGCAAGTACCCAATCCCTGAAGTTTCTTTTGAACTTCGCGGCCCTGCGGGTTCAGACGCGGTCAGAACTGTCAAAACGGACGAGAACGGGTTTTTTAGCATCGATGGTGTCCCTGAAGGAAGGTACAGCTTTAGAGCGACCTGCGACGGTTTCAACCCGGTGGTCGGGACAGTCATTGTCTCCAAGGAGGCGGATACGCAAGGCAGAATAGATTTTATGATGGAGTTCTCGACGTAACTGCCGATGAAACACAATCCACCGATAATCGCGTATCTGTTGCTCGGGTCGAACATGGGCGACCGGCTGGAGAATCTCCGCCGAGCCTTCCGCCTCCTGTGCCAGGAAGGCATCGCGCTGCGCCGTACCTCCTCCGTCTACGAGACCGAGCCGGTGGACAACACGAACCAGGGCTGGTTCCTCAATTGCGTCGCCGAGGTTGGCACCACGTTCGGGCCGCTCGCCCTATTGAAGCAACTCCTGCAGATTGAACAGGATGCAGGCCGCGTGCGCACGGTGCGCGGCGGCCCACGCACGCTCGATATTGATATTTTGCTGTACGGCGACGCGGTCTTGCAAAGTGACGAGCTGACCGTGCCGCATCCGCGCATGATGGAGCGCCGCTTTGTGTTGGAGCCGCTGCGCGAGCTCGCCCCGCAACTCGCCATCCCTAGCACTGGCCCTGGCGCTGGCGGGCCTGGCACAGGCAAGACCGTTGAACAAGCCTGCGCCGAGCTGCGAGACACAGCCCAGGTCCTCCTGCTCATCAAGACGCTGTGCGCCTAATCGGGTAGGCGGGGCGCTGATTCTCACAACAGGGTATAATGCCTTTTACACTGTCCTCGACAAAGGTCAGCTTCCTCGGTGAGTGAACCAAGACTACAGGCGATACCGCTCGGCGGGCTGGGCGAGTTCGGCATGAACATGATGGCGCTCCGCTACGGGGACGACATCATCGTCATTGACTGTGGCATGACCTTTCCCGAAGCCGAGCTGCTGGGCGTGGACATCGTCATCCCGGACATCACGTATCTGACCGAGCACCGCGAGATGGTGCGCGCCATCGTCCTGACGCACGGCCACGAGGACCACATCGGCGCGATCCCGTACGTCCTGGCGGAGCTGAACGTGCCGGTCTATGGCACTCCTTTCACGCTCGCTCTGGTGGAAGGCAAGCTGGAGGAGCACGGCCTGCTGGATCAAGTCCGGCTGCACGAGGCGCGCCCCAAGGAACCCATCCAAATCGGCCCCTTCGCGATCGAGTACATCCACGTCACGCACAGCATCGTCGATGCGGCGATGCTGGCGATCACCACGCCGCTGGGGGTGATCCTCCACACCGGCGACTTCAAGGTAGACCTCACGCCCACCGACGGCCAGCTCTTCGACCTGCACACAGTCGCCGAGTACGGCCGACGCGGCGTGCTGGCCCTGTTCTCCGACAGCACCAACGCGGAGCGCCCCGGAACCACTCCCTCGGAACGCGCTGTGCGTCCGCGCCTGGAGGAAATCCTGACCTCCTCGCCCCAGCGCGTCTACGTCTCCTGCTTCAGCAGCTCCATCCATCGCATCCAACTGCTCGTGGACCTCGCCATTGAGGCCAAGCGCAAAGTGGCTTTTGTGGGACGGAGCCTCGAGAAGAATACCGGGATCGCGCACGAGCTGGGCTATCTGCGCGTTCCCGACGGCATGTTGCTGCGCCCTGCCGACATCAAGACCACGCGGCGCGATCAGATAGCAGTGCTGATTACGGGCTGCCAGGGAGAGCCGCTCTCCGCCCTGCCGCGTGCGGCCGTGGACGATCACCGTCACGCCGTGATCGAGTCCGGCGACACCGTGGTGCTTTCCGCCCGTATCATCCCCGGAAACGAGAAGGCCATTTACCGCATGATCAATCACCTGTTCCGGCGCGGCGCGCAGGCGATCTATGACGAGGGCGGCAGCGCGCCGGTGCACGTCTCCGGTCACGCCAGCCAGGAAGAGCTGATCCTGATGCTCAACCTCACGCAGCCCCGCTACTTTATTCCCATCCATGGTGAGTTCCGCCAGCTGATCCGCCACGGCAAGCTGGCCTCGCATTTGACCGGAGTCAAGGAGTCGTTTCTCCTGGAGAGCGGCGACGTGCTGGAGTTTGACGCCCGCGGCGCGCGCAAGGCCGCCCGCGTCACCGTCGGGCGGGTTTGCATTGATTCCGGCTCGGTCGATGAAGTGGTCGACGATATGATCATCCGCGACCGCCGCCTGATCTCAGAAGACGGCATCGTGCTGCCCATCATTGCCATCAACAAGCAGACCGGCAAGGTCGAGTCGCAGCCCGAGATCGTCAGCCGCGGCTTCATCCTTGGCGACGGCAGCGACGGAGTTCTCCTGCAGGCCAAAGAGATCATCCGGCAGACGCTGGAGCACTCCAGCGGCGAGGAGCGCACCGACTGGGGCCTCATCAAGGAAAAGATTCGCACCGACCTGCGCCGCTACATCAAGAAGCAGACCTCCCGCCACCCGCTCATTTTCCCCGTCATTCTGGAGATCTGAGCCGCCTTGAACGACTACCTGCTTGCCGCTCTTCTCGGCCTCGTCGAAGGTCTGACGGAATTCTTGCCGGTTAGCTCGACGGCGCATTTGCGCGTCTGCCAGGCGCTGCTGGGGATCGACCTGACCGATCGTTATTGGACCATGTTTTCGATCGTGATCCAGGTGGGCGCCATCCTCAGCCTTCCCCTTTATTTTCGGAGCACTATCCGGGAGTATCTCTCGCATTTCCCGAAAGGCCCACGCGGGGATCGCTCGATCCTCACGCATCCGTTGACGCTGGTCCTGGTGGCGTTTGTCTTCACCGCAGGACCCGCTCTGCTTCTGACGAAGCTGATCGGAGAGAATCTGGAGAGCCTGGTGGCGATGGCCAGTGCGCTGCTGCTTGGCGGCATCGTGATGTGGATCGTGGACGTGTTTTGCTCGCGCGGCCCAAAACGTCCCACCACCGAGCGCCTGGATGAGATGGGGCTGCTCCAATCCATCTGGATCGGACTGTGTCAGGCGCTTTCCGCGATCTTCCCAGGCGTTTCTCGATCCATGGCGACGATTGCCGCGGGGCAGCTCGCCGGGATGTCGCGTCCTGCGGCCCTCGAATTCTCCTTCCTGCTCGCCATTCCCACCATGGTTGCGGCGACCGCCTTTGATCTCTGGCGCTGGCTTTCTGCTGGACCGGGCTCTGCCCGCCTCGATGCGGGAGGGATGAATCTGCTGCTGATCGGAGGCTTGGTCTCCTTCGTTGTCGCGTATGCGTCCGTCGCCTGGTTCATGCGATGGGTCCAGCGCCACGGCTTTGCCCCCTTTGCCATCTACCGCATCGTGGTGGGCACACTGCTCCTTCTCTATGCGGGGCGCTAAGCGGCCCCAACAGCGGGAGACGGCAGGTTTTTGCAGTTTGGTACGTTCCAGATTTCTTCTTTACTACCACGCGATATTGGGGATAATAGTACTCGCTCTGGCCTTTTTCCTCCGTCCCCAGACGGCGATCCGGACAGCCCGCGAGCTGTTGTGGTTGCCGCTGCGACCTTCTGCCTTCTCCTAGTGAGCTGAAAACAAAGGGGTAGTTCATGCCTGCTGCATCCCAGACGGAACGTTCCCGCGGCTTCCTGGCACCCGGCCAGAATCGCCGCTGGAACGAGTTGGTCGGCCTGATCTGGATGGCGATGGCGCTGCTCCTTCTGCTGAGCCTGGTGTCTTTTTCCGCTTCTGACCCCTCCTTTAACACGGCCTCCCCTGCAGCTTCGGTAAACAACTGGGCGGGAACCGTGGGTTCGCATGTGGCAGATCTGATGTACCAGCTTCTTGGCGCCTGCTCCTTTCTGCTGCCGTTGGTGTTCGCTTGGGTGGGAGGTTGCTGGTTCCGCAGTCAACCTCCCCTCCCGAACTGGGGAAAGCGGGTCGGTGCTGCCTTGTTGTTTCTTTTTCTTCCTGCGGCGCTGGCCTTGCTCCCCTACCCGCTGCGGGTGCAGGAGATGTACCCAGCCGGGGGCATGGCAGGCCGGTTGCTCGCGGACCTGCTGCGAGGCTGGCTCAACGGACCGGGCAGCGCCGTACTGGTGGGGCTGCTGCTGGTCGTTTCCGTATATCTGCTGACCGCCTTCTCCGTTGAAGCCGCCTCCGCCTGGCTGTGGCCCCGCTTGGGATGGATGGGGCGGCTCTCCGCCGCTTGGGCGCAATGGCGAGAGGCGCGCGCCGCGCGCCGCCTCAGCAAAGCAAGACTAGAGACGCCGCAGCTCGCCCAAATGCCTCCGGTGTCTGTTGTGACCTCGCGGTCAGCCGCCGAGAATCAGACCCAGGCGAATCAGAAGCCCGACGATGTCGCCATCCCGATCCAAGCTCCGGTCCAGAGCCCTTCTACACTCCGCCCCAAGCCCATCGCGGTTCCTGCCCGCTACGCGGACCCGCGTATCTCGCATTCCTACCGGCTGCCAAGCACTACGTTGCTGCTGCCTTCCGACGGCCCGCAGCCTCACGCGGTCGAGGACCTGAAGCGCCTGGCCGTGGTCCTGACCAGCAAATGCGAAGAGTTTGACGTTCACGGCGCGGTCACGCAGATCAATCCCGGCCCCGTTGTCACTACCTATGAGTTCAAGCCCGAGGCGGGTGTGAAGTACACCCGAATCACGAACCTGGTGGAAGACCTCTGCCTGGCCATGGAGGCTGAGTCCATTCTGATTGAGCGCATCCCCGGCAAGTCCACCGTAGGGATCGAGGTCCCCAACGCGCAGCGCGAGACCATTGTTCTGCGTGAGATCTTGGAGTCAGAGGCCTTTACCGCGGCGCGATCGCCGCTCACGGTGGCTCTGGGCAAGGAGATCAACGGACGCATCCGCGTAGCCGACCTGGTCTCCATGCCGCATCTGCTGATTGCCGGCTCCACCGGGTCGGGCAAGAGCGTCTCCATCAACAGCTTGATTGTTTCGATCCTGTACAAGGCAACTCCCGGGGAGGTCAAGCTGATCCTGGTGGACCCGAAGCGGCTGGAGTTAGGCCTGTATGAAGGGATTCCGCATTTGGTCACTCCGATCATCACGGACCCCAAGGTGGCCGCCAACGCGCTGCGCAATAGCGTCAAGGAAATGGAGAGGCGGCTGAAGCTGCTGGCCGAGAAAGGCGTCCGCAACATCGAGCAATACAACAAGCTGTTTGACAGGCCGGAGAGCCTGAACCTGTTCGAGCCTGAAAGCGAACACCAGCGGCTCCCCTATATCGTCATCTTCATTGACGAGCTGGCTGACTTGATGATGGTGGACTCCAACAGCGTGGAGTACTCCATCACGCGGCTGGCGCAGATGGCGCGCGCCGTGGGCATCCATCTGGTGCTGGCCACGCAACGTCCCAGCGTGGACGTCATCACCGGCCTCATCAAGGCCAACTTCCCTGCCCGTATCTCCTTCCGGGTGGCCACCAAGGTGGACTCGCGCACCATCCTGGACACCAATGGTGCGGAGGCTCTGCTGGGCAAAGGCGACATGCTGTTCTCCCCGCCCGGCTCCGGGCGACTCGTTCGGGTGCATGGGCCATTAGTCACGGAGGGCGAAATCTGCCAGGTGGTGGATTTCTGGCGTTCCCAAGCCGCTCCATCCTACTCCGAAAAGTTTCTCGCGCCGCCTCCCTCCGACGACGTCAACGTAGAACCCGAGGAAGAATGGCCGGCGGAGAAGGATGAAGTCTACGAGCAGGCCGTCCGGATCGTGGTGGAGATGGGCAAGGCCTCCACTTCCATCTTGCAGCGCCGCCTGCGCCTCGGCTACGGGCGCGCCGCACGCCTTTTGGACATCATGGAAAAAGACGGTATCATTGGGCCTCCGGACGGGAGCCGGCCGCGCGAGGTGCTGAAGCGTCCCGACTGGTTTGCGGAGCTGGAGCGCTCGCAGACCAACGTATAGCCGCCGCCGGCGCGAAGCTGTCCCGTCCTCGGCCAAATGATTTCGATCCCCTTCACCAAGGCCCAAGGCGCCGGAAACGATTTCCTCATCGTCGAAGGGGCCGCAGAGGCGACGCTGCCTTCCTCCCAGGACAAGCGCCGCATCTGCGACCGGCGCTTCGGTGTAGGGGCGGACGGCATTGTGTTTCTGTCGATCGGATCCGAAGCCTCCGACATTGATGCCGACCTCCGGTTGTTCAACAGCGACGGCGGAGAAGCGGAAATCTCCGGCAATGGCACCCGCTGCGCCGCTGCCTATCTAGTGGAAAAGGGCTGCGGGCGAAATCCTTTACACATCCGCACCGCCGCGGGGATCAAGCCGCTCCGGCTGGTCTCCAGGCAAGGCGAGTGCTTTGAATTTGAAATGGCCATGGGCGCACCAATTCTCGACCCGCGCGCCATTGCCTTTTGGCCTCCAACACAGGTCGCGCAGCCGCCCATCGTGGGCTTCCCCCTCCCCCTTAGTTCCGGATCTCGCTTGGTGACGGTGACTTCTATGGGCAATCCGCATTGCTCCATTGCAGTGGACGATTTCGACTGGGACTGGCAGAGCTGCGGACGCGAGATCGAAAC
Source organism: Terriglobia bacterium (assembly GCA_041485545.1). Lineage (GTDB taxonomy): Bacteria > Acidobacteriota > Terriglobia > 2-12-FULL-54-10 > 2-12-FULL-54-10 > DATMAF01. The sequence goes on along the minus strand of JBGPJR010000094.1, from coordinate 269 downwards.
CCACGAATATTTCCCGGAGCGCACCAATGCGGAGTTTTACCGCGTGCTGAACCCGCACGAACTCGAAGTTCGCTTCTGGGAGCGGGGCGCCGGCGAAACGCTTTCCTCCGGCACCGGAAGCTGCGCCGCCGCCGTGGCCGCCATTCTGAACCAGCAGGCCCAGAGCCCTGTTACGATCCGCACACCCGGTGGCGATCTTTCCGTACGCTGGGAAGCTGACGGCGTGCACCTGACCGGTCCCGCAGTCCTCGTCTGTCGCGGTGAATATC
>JBGPJR010000093.1:0-6824 GCA_041485545.1 Terriglobia bacterium | reverse complement strand
GCGGCAGCGGCGCGCCCTCGTTCCAACATCGTGGGATTCAGTTCAAGACAATCGATGACGAATGCAGACAGGCCTTGAGCCCGGAGATATGAAGCCAGCGCAATTTCCAGATCACAATTGCCGGCGCCGATACTCGCAAACCGCAGTCCGCCTGGCGGCCGCCGCTCCGCCTGTTCCAACAGATATTTCTTGAACATGTCGTTCGGAGTACTGAATCCGAACGCTTCCAGCTTCGGACGGACGTATCTATTGGACCAGTAGTGAAAAATCTGCGGCAGATCGTGTACTTTTACACAATCTTCATAGATGCCCTTTTCCGCCGCAACGCGCGCACGGTAACTCTCATCCTGGAAGTGCTCCGCCGCGGGCATCATGGCTACAGTGTAGCGCTCGCAAAAAAACGCCGCGCCGGCCCGTAGTCACTCTTAAGTTTGGTGAGACAAATGAGAACCGACGTCCGTTTCTCGGGAGTTCGGAGGAAACGGCGGCTTGCCAGCCGGCTGGCAATTGAAGACTGCTGTGAAGTGGAAAATGCTGCCCTTGCCCAGTTCGCTCTCAACCCACACCCGGCCGCGGTGCTGCTCCACCAGCCGCTTGGTAATGGCCAGGCCGAGACCGGTCCCTTCGCGCACGCCCTTGGTGGTTTCCGCCACCTGGTGAAATTCTTGGAAGATACTCTGTAGATCGTCGGCAGCAATCCCGATGCCAGTGTCCCAGACTGTCAGACAGAATTCTCCGTCTTGAACCTGCATCTCGATTCCGATCTGGGCACCTTCCGGGGTGAACTTGACTGCGTTGCTGAGCAGGTTATAGAGGATCTGTTTGAAGCGAACCGGATCGGCGTACACCTGCAAGCTGGCATCCACAGGGCTGTGCAGCTGAATCTGGTTAGCTGCCGCCAGCGGGCGGATCAGCGACAGCACCTCCGGCAGCGCGTCTGCGATGGCAAAATGCTCCGGATGCAGCTCCATGCGGCCGGCTTCGATTTTGGAGAGGTCCAGGATATCGTTGATCAGCTGCAGCAAGTGCTGGCCGCCGTGCTGGATATGCTCCACGAAGCGGGCTTGTTTGGGATTAAGGGCTCCGACGTTTTGCTCGGTCAGCAGGGTGGAAAAGCCCAGAATGGCGTTGAGCGGCGTGCGCAACTCGTGGCTCATGCTGGCAAGAAACTGGCTCTTCATGCGGTTAGCGCGTTCCACTTCCCGGTTGCGCAACTCCAGCTCCTGGTTCAGATGTTCCAGCTGCACGGTGCGCTCCTCCACACGGCGCTCCAGATCGGCGTTGAGGCGGCGGACTTCTTCATCAACTTTGCGGCGCTCGGTGACATCGCGCATCACCACCACGGAACCTTGCGGGTTGCCGTCCGGACCCAGCATCGGAGTGCAGGTCGCTTCAAAGATTTTCCCCGACGTCGGATGCTCGATATCGCCCCGTTCCGCGAGGCCGCTCTGCTGGAAGCGGCGATGCGGGCACTCGTCGCATTTCTCGGAGAGCCCGTGCAGGATTTCCCAGCACTGCTTGCCAATGATCTCTTGAAACCGCAAACCAGTCATTTCGGTAACGGCGCGATTGGCGCGCTGCACGATGCCGTCGGCGGAGAGATTCAAGACCAGGTCCGGGACGGCATCAAAGGTGAGTTCCCAGTCGCGCTTGGCGCAGAAGATGGCGGTCTGCAGGCGCGCCGTCTCGGCACGGTGGGCCTTCTCCTGCAAGGCCCGCTTCACGGCGGCGGGGAGGCGTTCCAGCCGGCTCTTGAGGACATAGTCGGTAGCGCCGCTCTTGAGATAATCCACGGCGGCTTCATCGCCCAGCGAAGCCGTGACCATCAGGAAGGGCAAATCCCGGCCCGATGCCTGGAGAGCTGCCAGAGCATCCCGGCCCGTCCAGGACTGCAGGTTGTGATCGGAGATTACCACGTCGTATTCCCGCTGCGCCAGGCGCGTCTTAAACCGTTCCAGGGCGTCTTCGACGTCAAACAGCAGCCGGCAGCCCGCTCGCTTGAGCGTCGCCACCAGCAGCTCTGCATCGGACGGATTGTCTTCCACGATGAGCACCCGCAGCAGTTGCGGCGGGTTGCCCAGCTCCGTCCTTAGAGCGTCCAGGGTCTTCGTGTAGGAAGCCATTCTCTTTTCACATCGTCTGTTCGCACGGGTGCGAACCGAGCGGCGCTTCTCTTTCTCGCCGCTACTTCACCCGAAAGGCGTTGGCGGGCGGCGGCTCATTCACCACCAGCCAATAGAGGCCCAGCTGCTTGACCGTATCCCGGAACTTGTCAAAATCCACGGGCTTCTGAATGTAGCTGTTCACGCCCAGCTGGTAGCCATTCACCATGTCCCGTTCTTCCCGGGAGGAGGTGAGAATGACCACCGGGATCGGCCGTGTCTGCGGGTTGGTCTTGATCTCCTTCAGCACTTCCAGGCCATCCACCTTGGGCAGTTTCAGATCCAGCAGGACCAGTTTCGGAAGCCGATCCTTGGGACGGCCGGAAAACGCTCCCCGGCAGAACACATAATCGAGCGCCTCCTCGCCGTCCCGGGCCACGTGGATCCGGTTGGCCAAATGGTTGATCCGCAGCGCATGCAGAGTCAGCTCCACATCCGCGGGGTTGTCCTCCACCAGCAAAATTTCCACACCAGCATCGTTCACGTCCATGTGTCACCTCGCGGGGGATCCGTTAACAGCAGCAGCTGGTACTCACAATGGATTTCAATTTTCCGTATCGTCTCAAGGAACCTCTGCTTCTTCCGAGCCTGCGCGCCGGTTTCCCGGCTTTCTTTACATTGGCTCTAACCACTGGCAACCCCGGCGGGTGTTGCCGTCGGGTGCGGGACATCCCTTTCCACCGCGCCCAGGGTGAAATAGAAGCAGGCGCCGCGGTCCAGCTCCGCCTCCACCCAGATTCGCCCGCCGTGCTTATGGAGGATGCGTTGCACGGTTGCCAGGCCCACCCCCGTCCCTTCGAAGTCTTCCTGCCGATGGAGCCGCTGGAAAACCCCGAACAGCTTATCGGCGTATTTCATGCTGAAGCCGACCCCGTTGTCGCGCACAAACAGGACCGGCTCGGCGTCGCTCGGGAGCACACCCACCTCGATGACGGCCTGTTCCCTCGGCCGCGTGTACTTGACGGCATTGGAGAGCAGATTGGCAAAGACCTGCTTCATGAGCACGGGATCGCAGTCCGTGAACGGCAGATTCGCCACCTGCCACTCGATGTTGCGGCCCTCGGTGTCCGTCCGCAATTCCGCCTGCACCTCTTGCACCAGGGAATTCATGCCAGTGACCTGCCGGCGCAACTCCTGGCGGCTCACGCGGGACAAACTGAGCAGGTCATCCACCAGCTGGCCCATATGCCGCGCGCCGTCGCGGATGCGCTGCAAGTAGTGCTGCGCGGAGGAGTCCAGCTCGTTTCGCCAGTCATCCTCCAGGATGCGGGAAAAGCCGTCTATGTGGCGCAGCGGCGCGCGCAGGTCGTGGGACACCGAGTAGGTGAATGCCTCTAGTTCCTTGTTGGTCTCGTCCAGCTCCAAGACCTGCTTTTCCAGGGTGACGTTGAGCTTGTGGATTTGTTCTTCCCCTTCCTTCAGCGTGGTGATATCGCGAGCCGAGCCGTAAATCAGTTGTTCCTCCGGGATGGGATAGGAATTCCAGGAGAGCCACTTATAGGAACCGTCTTGGCACCGGTAGCGATTCTGAAAGGCAATGGTGAGCTGGCCGGCCGCCAGCTTATCGGCTTCGGCGCGAGTTACGTCGCGATCGTCCGGGTGAAGAAATTCGGCGTAGGGCTTGGCCATCAGCTCCGCGAGCGTGTACCCCAAGGCCTTCTCCCAGGCGGGGTTCAGCTTCTTGAAATAGCCATCGAAGCCGGCAATGCAGAGCATGTCCTGCGACAGGGTAAACAGACGGTTGATCTCCTCCTCGGATTGCTTCTGCTGCACATCGCGCCGCTGAATCTGGGAAAGCATTTCATTGAAGGTGTCAACCAAATGGCCCAGTTCATCCCGGCTCGTGGGGGCAGGCGCCCGGACGGAATAGTCCTTCTCGCGGGAAACAATTTGGGCTGTCTCCGCCAGCCGGGTGATCGGCTGGGAGAGACTACGCTGCAGCTTGGAGGATATGAACCACGCGAGCAGCGTCGAAAGCGACAGCATGATGGCGCCGCTGCCGACGTACCGCTGCAAGTGGCCGTAGAGCTCGTCCAGGCCGGACTCGATATAGACGGTGCCGATCCGCTCCCCCCGGAACAGGATCGGGCGATGCACACTCAGCGATTGCGTCCCAAACTGAAAGCCGCTGGGGGAAGCGGAGAGAACCGGGGGAACCTCGAACGCGCCGCCCGCCGTGTCGCGGTGATAGGCCGCAAACACCCTGCCCTCCTGGTTGTAAACGGCGGCGGCGGTGACTTGCGGCTCGACCCGTAGCGCGGCCAGCACCTCCCCGGCTCCGCGCTCGTCCTGGAACAGCAGTGGAGAAATGCAATTGAATCCGATGATGTCGGCTTGCGTGGAGAGAGTGCGAACCGTGGATTCGCGAAAGGTCACTGCGGTGTAGGCAAGAAAAGCTGCCGAAGCCAGCAACAAAGCCGCGCAACTGGCCAGCATGCTCATGCCCATGAGCTTGTTCCGGATGGTCTGGTGTCTCCAGTTGAACATAATTCCACCGGGCGGGCCTCAGGACCCGCTATGCCCGTCTCCTTCGATCCGGGCCACCTTCAGCAGTTGCGAGCTCACCTTGAGTCCGGCCCCATCGGTGGCGCTGAGATTGATGGTGAAGCGCACGCGATTGTCTTCCGTGCGGAAGCCGATCATTCCGCCTCGCCGCGTAAACTGGCTCCCTTCGCCCACAGTCAGGATGTTCTTGCCTTCCAGCGCTTTTAGAATTTCCGGCAGGCGGCTGTCTTCCGAAGGGCTGATGAACAGAATGCGGCAGCTTCCGGAATCCTTAATGCCGGTAATCCTCTTGGCGACAACCGGATCGGCGGCAGCGGTCTTGTTCTTCACGGCCTGGTCGAGCAGCGCGCCGAAGGGGTCCACTCCGAGCACGCAGATGGCGAAAGGACCGGCCCCGGCTTCGGAGGATGGCGCCCATTCCACAAACCTCCCGAACTCGTACAGGAAGGACGCCTTGACCTCGTACTCGCTGGCGGGGCGCGCTTGCGCCCAAGCGAAGGGAGCCGCCAGCCCCGCGAAGCATGCGGCCGCCGCTACCACCCACGATTGGAGCCTGCGATGCAGCGTCCTCCCCGTGCCGTGGCAGCCGCACGCGAACAGAGGGTGCCTGCGCGCCGGTCTTCCGCCGGAAGCGTTTCGGCAGGCCAGTTTCGGATTGCTTACCAGTGCCACAGCGCATTCCCGTATGTCGATCTTTGGACTTCCACGCCGCCGGCGAACTCCGGATGGTGCGAATCGTGCAGGTTTTGCCCCACCAGCGACAACTCCACATGGCCGTTCGGACGCCAGCCGATCCGGACGTCGGAGGTTGCGTATGCGGCAATCTTCTGACTGGGAAGCTCGGAGACGTAGCGGAGGGTCCAGTCCAACTCCCAGGCGGCGCGCAGGTTGATCGAAGACTGCAAGATTGCTTGATGCCGCGGGCTGGAGCCCTCCACGGAGCGTTCCGTGGAGAAGTCCTTGCTGTTGGAATCTCTCCGCAGGTTGATGCGCAGATAGGAGTAGCTCCCGTTCAGCCGCCACCAGTTCGCCGGCCGCCAGTCGGCAACCAACTCCGCTCCGTGGCTGTGACCCTGCAGGCTGTTCCCCCAACTCAGCGGGAGCACAATGTGCAGCGGAGCCGGGTCGGTCTCCAAGAAGGGATTCTTCACTTCGTTGCTGACCAGGTCATCGTAGTCGTTGAAGAACGTGGAAACCGTGACAAATAGTCTGCTGATCGGCCGGACGCGGTACCCGATTTCATAGGCATGCAGCTTCTCAGGCTGAAACTGCTCGTTCGGAACCAGACGCAAGAAGGCAGGGAGCTCTGGAGTCGCCATGGTCAAGAATGTGGACAGCCCCAGGTCTTCCTCAACGCGCGATGGCGTCCGCACGGCCCGCGCCACGGAAGCCCGAATGGTTTGCCAGGGCGACAGGGTCCACAGCAGACGGCCACTCGGTTGCGCCTCCCACCCGCTGTAGCCGTTGTGCTCGAAGTTCGATCCGCCGATCAGGTACAGCCGGTCCGATATCAGCTCGAACTCATCCTGCACGAATCCGCTGAACAGATTGTCTGTTCGCCGATTGGGAGTGAATTGAAGCGTGGGAACGGATTGGACGTCTCCGGAACTCACCCGGTAACCCGTTCCCCAAGTCATCTCCTGCCGATGCGCGGGACGGAAGTGCTGCTGGAAATACAGATCGAAGGTGTCGCGATTCTCGCGGAAGCTCGGCTCGGCGCGGTGGGTCCTGTCGTAATAGAGCTGTAACTGAAAGTCGGAGCTTGCTCCGAGAGGTCCTTCCCACCGGCCCAAGACGTCTCCCCCGGCAAGCTCCGCATCGTCCTCGACAAGCTGCGAATACGGCGCCGTGTAACTCGTGATATTGGTCTTCTGCCCGCTCGATCCCCTGTACCAGTCCGCCCGCATCGTGAGAGTCCGGTCATTGGGCAGGCTCCAGTCGGCTCGGAAACCAGTCTGACCCATGCGCCAGGCGTCGAAATTGTCGCCGTCGGCATGGAAGGCAGCGGCGCGGTTGAAGAATTTGCCGTAGACGCGGTAGAAGACGTCCTCGCCGATCTTTGCCCCATAGCGGAAGCCGGCAAATCCTTGCTCCTCACCTCCGCCACCCATCGTGATGAGCGTTCCCTGCGTATCCTTCGCCTCCTTCGTGATGATG
>JBGPJR010000092.1:0-6870 GCA_041485545.1 Terriglobia bacterium | reverse complement strand
GTATTTCTTGAGCACCGCGTCGAGCTCCTGCATCCCCTGCGTCCTCAAGTTCAAATTGAGCAGCGCGAAACCCTTCTTCAGTTGCGCGGAGGAGGACTTAGCGCCGTCCGGGTACTGCTCAATGGCCTTGTCGTACTCCTGCACCGCCTTTTCGAACTGCCCCTGCTGGTAGTAGATGTCGCCGATATAGAATTGAGCGCTGGATGCCAGCGCAGTGTTGGGATAGTACTGCAGGTACTCCAGAAACTCCTGTAACGACAGGGGGTAGTTGCCGCTGGTGTAGTCGCGCAAGGCCGTGTTGTACAACACGTCGGGGGCCGGGGGCGTTCCCATTCCCGTCTCGCCAAAGCTGCCCATGCCCCCCCCCGAGGAAATGGTCTGCTGCGAGCTTTGGATCTTGGCGATCTGCTGCGAGAGCTGGTCCAGGCGGGCGCGCAGATCGTCCATGGAGGCCTGTAGACCCTGTGCCAGGGAGGTGACGGAATCCACCTTCTGACCCGCCGTCCCCACGGAGTTCTGGAGGTTCTGCTGCAGCGCGCCGAGATCGCTGTTCAGTTTGGTTGTCTGCGCCGAAGATTGCTCCAGCAGGGTGCGCATGACGGCCATCTTCTCATCGAAGTTGCGCTGCATCTCGCGCACCATGCCTTGCAGAAGCGCCACGCTTTGCTGGAGCTGGATGACTTCCTTGTCCACCGCGAATCCCGGCGGCGTCAGGGCTGCCATGGCCATCGCACACAAGATGATCGAAAGGAAATAACGCTTCATTGCTTTCCTCCTTCCGGGACGCTCGGCTGGCGGCGGCCAGACAAGACAGGACCCTGGTCCCGCATGACTCCAGCTGGCGCGCGGTTGCGAGGCGGCCGGACGGAGCGGCCGCCTCGGCCGCTTGCAAACCAGGCAGCGCCCGCAGTTACATGCCGCAGCTGGTGCACACCAGGTGCCCCCGGCGGTTTTGCTGCCAGCAGTCCTCGTTGCTGGCGGTACAGAAAGGACGTTCCTCTCCGTAGCTGATGGTCGTGATCCGGTCTCCCGAGATCCCCAGCGAAACGAGGAAGTCTCGGGCGGAGTTGGACCGGCGATCTCCCAAGCCCAGGTTATAGGCCGTGCTGCCGCGCTCGTCGCAATGTCCCTCGATCTGAATCGTAACGTTCGGATTCGATCGCAGGAAATTGGCGCTGCGCGTGAGAGCATCGCGGGCGTCGGGCCGGATATCGGACTTGTCGTAGTCAAAGAACGCGTCGCTGACTTCCCGGCCGAAGCGCTCAGTGAGGCTGGGCTCCGGAGGCCGCGGGGGCGGCGGAGCGGGCGCCGGCGGGGGCGGCGGGGGAGCGGTCACGGTCAGGCGCGCCGTAGCCTCGGTGGAGCCTCCCGGCCCGCGGCCGGTCAGCGTGTAGGTGGTCGATTCCGCCGGATTCACCGAACGGGATCCCTGCGGGTCCGCCCGCCCGATACCCGGATCAATGGACAGGTCCGTGGCGTTCTGCGAGCTCCATCGCAAAGTGGCGCTTTGGCCGCGCTGGATGGTGCTTGGTTCCACCGTCAGACTAACCGACGGCGCCGACGGGGGCGGCGGCGGTGGCGGAGGAGGAGGGGGGACTTGCCGGCGGCAAGCGCCGGCAACCAATACCAGCAGGAGCATCATTCCTGTGTTTACGTACCGCAGTTGCCTACTCATCACTTGTTGCCTCCTTGGATCTGTTCTGCTGTCGCAATCGTTTTGAAAATTACCGGCTCGACCAGACCGGCTCCGTGTTCTCGCCCTGAGAGGTCAAGCGCCGCGGCTTGGTGCCGTCCGCGAGAATGGTCCAAATCTCTTTCTGACCGCTACGGTTCGACTGAAATACGATATGCCGGTTGTCGGGCGCCCAACTGGGGTGCTCATTTCGTGCGCTGTCCTTGGTGAGCTGCACAATCTCTTTCGTTGCCACGTCGGTCAGGTAGATATCGTACTGCCCATCCTGGTTCCAGGTAAAGGCCAACAATCGCCCATTGGGTGACCAGGCTGGATCAAGCGCCTGCGTGCCGCCCTGAACCAGTTGCCAAACATTGGCTCCGTCGCGGTCCATAACGTAGATCATGGGGTGCCCGCTGCGGTCGGAAACAAAGGCGATCTGCGCGCCCGTCTTGGGGTTCCACGCCGGTTCGATGTCCACTCCCCGCACGTACGTCAGCCGCTTGGCGTTGTTGCCGCGCACGTCGCCCAAATAGATTTCCGGGTCGCTGGTCACCGAGGAGGTGAACGCCAACTGAGTGCCGTCGGGCGACCAGGTGGGTGTTGTGTTCAATCCCTTGCGATTAAAAAAGCTGAGCGGCCCCTTGGTGAGCAGCGAGTAAATCATGATGTCCGGGTTGTTGTTCTTATACGTGGTGAACGCGATTTGGGTGCCGTCGTTGGAGATGGCAGGCGTCAGGCAGAGCGTGTTGAGATGGGTAATCTGCTCTTGATTGGAGCCATCGTAGTCCATCATCCAGATTTCCTTTACGCTGGCGCTATGCCGGCGCACAAACGCGATGCGGGACTCCGCAATGCCGGGCACGCCGCCGCCGAGCTGGAAGATAATCTCATTGGCGAATTTGTGCGCCACCTGCCGCACGGCGCGCGGTTCGGCCGCCTCCGTGTAACGGCGGCCCAGCACGACCGGCTGCGCGGTACTGCGCGAGTCCACCAGGTACGCTTCGATCTGCAACTGGTCGCCGGCACGCGCGGCGTTGCCGAGCACCACCATTTGAGCGTTTACGGGCGAGCCACTCCATTGTTCCACGGTGGGCTTGCAGTTCGGCGCCGCTTGGCCGCCGGCGGCGCTGCTCTGGCACGTCAGGTCCACCGGCCGGGCGGGCAGTGCCAGCGGATAGAAGCTCTTCGGTGCCAGGTCGATGATGCCGGAATACTCCAGGTCGTTCCACAGGGTGTCATCGAAGACGCGCATTAAATCGGCATTCTCCGAGGGGCTCGAAAAACTGGAGACTGCCAGCCGCGTCCGCTCCGAGCCGATCCCGGTGCCGGTTCGGATGAGGTCCGTCTGCGCGCCCGTGCTCCGGCTGCCCAGCAGCGCGAGTAGCGAGAGAAGCGTTAAGCCGCAAATCCGTTTTCCCGACAACCCTCTTTCCTCCCTATAGGTATTGCGAGCCTCGATCCGAACAGAACGAGGTGCCGCGGGGTCGACCCCTACCGCCGAAAATCAAACCAGAATTCCACTGCGACGCTCGAGCCCGGATAATCGGGCGGCAGCGACGGCATGGGACTGGAGTCGTACACAGCCCGCAGCGCGGAGCGGTCTAACGAGGCCACCCCGCTGGAAGCGGTGAGCTGCGGATTCACGACCCGCCCGTCGCGCAGGATCTGAAAGATCACGTAGACCCGCGGCGCGACCCGCACACTGGGGTCTACCGTGCTCTTCAGCCAGTTACTGCTGATGCGATTACGAATGGCGTCCACGTACCAGCTATAACGATTCCCGAAATCGCCTCCTCCACCCGAAACGCTGATGCCGCCCGTGCCGGCGTCCGATTGGAACATCCCATAGGGGCCCTGGGCCGGCCCTCCCTCTCCAAAGGGAATGTTGTTGGAAGGAGGCTCCGGGGTCTTAGGCTGGCGGCGCGACTGCTGTTGCGTGGTGCTTTCCGTGCTTGCAATCTCGCGACGGGCGGGGGGCTCCTCTTTCTTGGGCGCCGGTTCGGGCGCGGCCTTCTTGGGAGTTACCACTTTGGCGTTGCGCGCCGGAAGCTCCACGGCCTTTTCGTCCGGCGGCGGCTTGGGCAGCGGTTTCTGCTGCGTCTGCGGCGGTTCGGGATAGTGCAAGCCGGGATTCTCCGTGGCCACGCGGTTCTGCGTTGCAACTACGGGAGACGGCAACGGCACGCTGGCCGCACTGACCAGGCGTAGGGTCGCCACCCCGCCCGCTCCGCCGCCGCCCCAGGTCACCACCGGGCCGTGCAGCAGGGCTCCGACGACTGCCGCGACGACCAACCCGAGATGCCCGGCGGCCGAGAGCATCAACGGGCGGCGAAGCTGCTCCCTTCCGTTCCGAGTTAAGCTCGCAACCGTCATCATTATAGGGAGCACCTCAGTTAGCGAGAACCGCGCAGCGGCTCCGTCACCATGCTGATCTGCTCGATCCCGGACTGCCGCAACTCGTCCACAACCAGGGCGACCGTTCCGAAGGAAACCCTTTGATCGGCACGCAGGAAGATCGACTGACCGCGCTTCGCGCCGAGCTTCTCCTTCAACTTGGGACCGAGTTCGTGGATATTCACCGCATCGTTGCCCAAATACAGACGCTCCCCGCGGTCAATACTCACCACCAGCCGCTCCTGCGAGATTTCTCGGACGGTGCGTGTCTTGGGGACATCCAGTTCGATGCCCGACTGCAAGACGGGCGCCGTCAGCATGAAGATGACCAGGAGAACCAGCAGCACGTCCACAAAGGGTGTGACATTGATGTCGGAAAGCGACGTTTGCGTTCTGCCTTGCGCGTTCGTAAATGCCATAAGAGTTCCTTCCCGAAAAATCGGATGCGAACCGGCCCAGCAGGGTTTCCCCGCGGCCGCTCCGAGTGGATCGCGTTGCAGAGGCCAGGCTGCGGAATCAGCCGCGTTCCGCGGCGTTCAGAAATTCCAGCGAGAAGTTGTCCATGCGCGCGCCCAGCTCGCGGACTCTGCTGAGAAACTGGTTGTAGGCAATCACCGCCGGAATGGCCACGAACAGACCCGCCGCCGTGGTAATCAGCGCTTCCGCAATCCCCGGCCCCACCGCGCGGAGACTGGCTGCGCCGGAAGATCCCAATCCCAGAAACGCATCCATGATTCCCCAGACTGTACCGAACAAACCAATAAACGGAGCCACCGCGCCGGTCGTTGCCAACCAGCTCAGGTTTTGCTCCATCTCGGAGAGTTGCTGCGTGGAGGCAATCTGCAGGGCCCGGGTCAGCGCGGAGCCGTTGCGGATCGGCCCGCCGGGATTTCCCACTTGATCGCAAACCTCGCGGTAGCCCGCTTCAAACAGTGACTTCAGCGGATGCGACGGAAACTTTTCGAGCACGACGTAGAACTCCGAAAGCCTGCGAGTCTTCCGGAAGGCGCGCAAAAATGCGTCGCCCTGTTCCCGCAACTTCTTAAAACGCCGCCACTTGACGTAGATAATGGCCCACGAAAGAATCGAAAAGCCGAGCAGCAACAGCAGGACGAATTTGGCGACTGGGCCGGTTTGCACCAGCAGGTCCGTGAAGCTACCTTGGAGTTCGGACTGAAAAATCAATGCAATCGCCGTCATGGTCTCCTTCGCCGGCTGCATAGTTCACAGTTCCAACTTATCAGAGGGAAAAAAGACCCGTCAATTCAAATCGGACCCGCCCAAGCGTTTTGCGTGTGCCAACCCAGGTACGCGCTTCAGCACATCAGAAACTACCGACACCGCTCGCGGAGTCCTGGCTGCGTGCCGTTGAAAAACTCTTCACGCCTGGAGCTGTTCCAGGACGGCGCGAACCTGCGGGATCACCTCCTGGGTTCTGCCGCCCAGCCGAACCCGCAATACGCCGGAAGGGGAAAACTGCGAGCCGGGACACGTGGAAACGAATCGCAGCAGCCGAGCCGGGTCCACTTCCGCGTTGGCTGGAAAGCCGATCTCCACTGTCTCGCGCCGCCGCTCAATGGACTGCACCAGCAGCCGCTCGGCCACCAGCTTGAGGGAGGCGTAATCGAGCAGGTTGCGGACCCCGAGCGGCAGCGCGCCGTAGCGGTCCTCCAGCTCTTGCGCCAGGGAGGCCAGCTCCTCGGAGCGGCGGACGCTGCCGATCATCTTATACATGCGCAAGCGCTGATGTTCCTCGGGGATATAAGTGGATGGAATCCGGATGTCCAGGCCGAGATTGATGGTGGTTGTTACCGCGGGCCGGGAGGGCTGGCCGCGCAGTTCCCGCACCGCTTCCTCCAGCAACTGGCAATAGAGTTCCAATCCGATGGCGTTGACGTGGCCGTGTTGCTGCCCTCCCAGAAGGTTCCCGGCGCCGCGCAGCTCCAGATCCAGGGCGGCCACGCGGAAGCCGGAGCCCAGTTCGGTGAATTCCTTGAGCGCGCTGAGGCGCCGCCTTGCCAGCGCGGTCAGTTCCGCCTCCGGCGGCACCAACAGATAGGCGTAGGCGCGGCGGCTGGAGCGGCCCACGCGCCCCCGCAACTGGTAGAGCTCCGCCAGTCCCATGCGGTCGGCGCGGTTGATGAGCATGGTGTTCACCAGCGGAATGTCCAAGCCGTTCTCGATGATCGTGGTGGCCACCAGCACATTGGTCTCGCCGCGCAAGAACGACAGCATCACCTTTTCGAGGGGACGCTCGCTCATCTGCCCGTGCGCCATTCCGATGCGCGCCTGCGGCACCAGCTTCTGCACCAGCGCCGCCATCGCCGGAAGCGACTGCACGCGGTTGTGCACCAGGTACACTTGACCGCCGCGATCGAGCTCCTGCGCGATGGCCGTGCGCAGCAGCGACTCGCTGAACGGGGCCACCACGGTCTGGATCGCGAGCCGGTCTTTGGGCGGCGTTTCGATCAGCGACATGTCGCGCAGGCCGGCCAAGGCCATGTGCAGTGTGCGAGGAATCGGAGTGGCCGAGAGCGACAGTACATCCACCGACCTCTTCAACTCTTTGATCCGCTCCTTGTGACGCACTCCGAAGCGCTGCTCCTCGTCCACGACGAGCAGGCCGAGATCGTGAAACACGACGTCCTTGGAAAGCAGGCGGTGCGTGCCAATCACCACGTCCACCTTGCCGGCCTCCAGGTCCCGAAGGACCTGCTTCTGTTCCGGTGCCGTACGGAAGCGGCTCAGCAGTTCGACGCGCACGGGGAAGGCGGCGAAGCGCTGGCGAAAGGTCTCATGAT
>JBGPJR010000091.1:0-7000 GCA_041485545.1 Terriglobia bacterium | reverse complement strand
TTGCCCACTTCGCGGATGCGAAAATTGGTTTTGGACCGCAGTTCCGGAAATGCTTGCGGCGGACCGTAAATCACGTATTCGTTTTCGCCGTCCGCGGCGGCCAGTCCCCGGACCAGGTTGACCACGTAGCGGCCGATCCCGCGGCGCTGGTAGGCAGCGAATTGGGCGTCAATTCCGATGCGCATCGCAAGCAGCCGGATGCTTCCGGTCCCGCAGTTCTTCGTACAGCCGCTCCAGCTGCCGCGTGGCGGCCTCCCAGCTATATTTTTCAGCAACCAGGCGGCGGCCATTGACCGAGAGTTTTTCTGCCAGCTCCGGTTGCGTGAGGACGTCGCGGATGGCCCTCACATACTCTGGAACGTCCCGCGCAAGCAGGATGTCTTCCCCAGGCCGGCCCTCCACCCCCGATAGCTCGGGGGTGGCCACGACGGGAACGCCGCAGGCCATCGCTTCCACCGCTTTTCGTTTCAGACCGGCGCCTGCCGTGCGCACGGGACAGAGGGCGACGTCCGCTTCATGAAAGTATGGAGTGAGGTCCGGAACATAGCCGGTCACCTCCACGTCCGGCATCGAGCGTGCCATCCGCACGAGCTTCGGCGGCGGCCCGAGCCCGACAATTCGCAGCCGGGCTCCGGGAACGGCTTGGCGCACGGCCGGCCACAGGTCGTTTACAACAAACCACGCGGCATCCCGCGTGCCCCAGGCCGTCAGATTCCCGCTGAAGATCACTGTGGGCGGTCTTCCATTCCGCGCGGGGCGAGGCTGCGGCAGCTCCGCCCCGGCCGGAAGGACGGAAACGTTGGAAGCGCCGAGATGTTCCTGGTCCACTCGGGAGACCACCAGGACATGATCGAACCGGGAACAGACCAACTGCTCAAAGCGCCTCATCCGAGCCGCCTCCATTTGAAAGAAAAGGCGCGAGGGATAGTGTTCGGTGCAGGCGATGCGCTGCATGGTCAGGGAAAGTGCATCGATCATCTCCACGACTTTGACCGGGACGCTCACGTTCATCGTCTGCAAGGCGCCCCGAGACAGGACCGTATGGATGACGTCAAAGTGGTTCCGGGCCAGCAGTTCCCGCAGCTTCCTGTTGTACTCCGCGGACTGGTAGTACAGCACCTGGAGAGGAAGATCGCGGTAGCTGCGCAGTGCAGCCCCGGTATAAGAGCGCCATTTCGGAAGCAAAACCGTCTGGATTTCGGCACAGTACGGCGCCATTTCGGAAACGCGGTCCAGCTCCTGGCGCGACCCTATGAACGAGAGCAGCGAGACCTCATGCCGCTGCGCCAGTTGCTGGATGCGGTGGTACGTGATGAGGGTATCGCCCCGGAAGGGGTGGTAGGGAAGACGGGTCGCCGTAAACAGAATCTTCAAGAGCGATCCTCTCGAACCGGGGCGATTCCGAGCGACCACGGACTGCTGCGCTCTCTCGTCCAATCATTCCCGGCGTGTTTCCTTGAAGACGTTGGGGGAGCAGTTGCTTCTGCTGCCGGCCCGAGCATCTCGCGGTCTCTCGTGGGCGATGAAGCAGCCGATTCGCTTACCGCCGCGTCAGCAAACGCCCCGGCGGAGGCACAACGAGCCATAAGCCTATCACGAACGGAATGAGGTAATACAGGAACCAGGTGACGCCAATGTTGAACTCGTTCCGGTACCACAGCACCAGACCCACCAGCAACGCGCCGTAGAGAAGCACACTGCCGGGACCCGGTGTGCGACGAACCAGCGAATGGCTCGCCGAGGCCAACACGCCCATCAGAAACATTCCTACGACGATGCCGGGCCAGGAGAAGTTTAGATACCACTCACCGAGCGCGGTGACGCCAGCGACGAAACCCTGGTCGAGCAAATCCGGAAAGAGCTCCCGGGAGTATACGGCCGCTGCTCCGAGTGGTTTCTGGGGCCACAGCGCGCGCGGAATGGGCTTGGCCAGCGCCGGCAGAAATGTGGCTCCGTACTGATGCGGCATATCGGCGGGCACGCGTTCCAGGATGGAACCCAGCCACCAGAAGTTATCGAACCCCTGTACCAGATAGATTCTCGCCAAATCCGCCCAGCCCGCCCGGCTGCGAACCATCGACCAGCCGGTCATTTCGTTGCTGTACTGCAGAGACAGAGTGGAACGAGCCATTCCGGCAATCGACAAATACACCATCAGAACGAGGGAAGCCAACGCCAGCAAGCGATAGCTGAGCCTCCGGCGCAGATAGTGAAACAGCAGCAACACCAGCATCAAGAAAATAGACACTGCCAGTCGTGAAATCAGAAAACTCGCCAGCAGCCCCATAGCGCAAAACAGCAGTGTGATCACGGGCTGGCGGCGATATCGCAGCCAGAGGACTAACTGGAAGATTGCTCCGGCCTGGACCAGCAGCGTGCCCCAGAGCAAGTAGAAATACCAGGCTGGGAACTGGTCCCACCGAAACTTGCTGGCCGGTCCAATCAGCAGCAGGGAATAGACCGAACCGGTCAGAAACCACAGCGCGGCCCAGCTTGCGGCGCTCAGGCCGAGCAGCACGAAAGCAAACAGGCTGGCGCGGCGGAGGTTCCATTCCCCACGGAAGCGCTCGGCCATGCGCGTGAGACTTGCACCGACTCTGACCCGGCACCCCACTGCAAAAAAGGCAAAGCCCAGCAGCGAGGCAAACAGCGCAACCATGGTGGCGTCGCGTGAGTTGTAGAGGAGGCGATCATCTAAGGCAATTCCGAGCAGCGTGCGAATCGGGAAGAAGATCGCCTGGAGCGCAAAGATCAACACCACCGGCTCAAAAACGTCTAGCTGCTTGTCGCCGCGAGCCAGATGCATCGCCATCCAGCCCAAAAGAAAGGTTCCGCCGGCAACCAGCGCCAGTTCCACGTCCTTGCCCCGAAACAGCGCCGGAAACGCCAGCACCATGACCATGGGGAGAGTGCCTGCCAGCGGCACGGCCCAGGCGAGCCGTAGGAAGCGACGTCGCAACGGATCGGCGCGACCGCCACCGGCATTTGCGGGAAGCACTCGCGGGACGAGTGGACTTGCGGGTCCCATTACAGTTCCCCTTCCAAAAATGCGCGAAGATCCCGACGCGGTCCGGGTGAGATCACAAACACGACCAGAAAATACACGGCAAATCCCGTGAGGCTGCCCAGCAAGCGGCTGCTCAGCGACATCAGGCAGAGAGCCATCAAGCCACCTCCCAGTACCGGGACCCGCAGGCTCGCCAGCCCCTGAGCCCCGGCCGTTCGGCGCAGCCAATTCCAACACAGTGCGGCGATCAGGATTTCCGTTGCCCCGCGCGCCAGCGCCGCTCCCTGGATTCCCAGCCGCGGAATCAGGAGAAGGTTCAGAAGTACGCTGGTCGCCGCGCCCCAGCTCACCGCTTTCAGATAGTCTTTCTCGCGCTCGCAAGCCATCAGGGAGTAACCGAAGTTCATTCCAACCAATTCTACGCTGATCGCCCAGATCAGAATCTGGAGTGGCACTGCGCTGCCGGCATAGTCCGGACCGAAGAACAGCCGGAGCAAGGGCGCAGCAAAAAAAGTGCCCCAGACGGCTAGCGGCACAATAGCCAGTGCCGTCAACCGGGTGGAAAAGCTGAGGAAGCCTGT
This sequence comes from Terriglobia bacterium, assembly GCA_041485545.1. GTDB lineage: Bacteria > Acidobacteriota > Terriglobia > 2-12-FULL-54-10 > 2-12-FULL-54-10 > DATMAF01. Next base: position 3,412 of record JBGPJR010000091.1, on the reverse strand, counting down.
TAGACGGTGCCGTTCCTGACGGTACAGCCGCGACAGGACGGGAAAGACCGTTTCAAAGTACCAGCCTCCGAATCCCTGCGGAAAGGTGATCATCCGGTAGGCCGCGCTGTACAATCCCACCTCCACCGGCTCCTTCAGCACGCCGAGCATGATGGTGTCGATCAGGTAGTAAACCTGCACCATGATAAAGGCCACGCCCAGCGGCAAGGCCTGCCGCAGCGCCTGCCACGCGTAATTCCAATCCAGGGTCAGCCGCATCGTTCCGTAGCGGTACAGAAGGACCGAGAGGCCAAACACCGCAGCGGCCGCCGAGCTGATGAACCAGAATAAGGGTACGCGGTAGAGGTCGGCCGAGCCGCGCACCCAAAGGCTCACCAGCACCAGGAACGGAACGTACCGTAGGATCTCCATGATCCCGACCACCACCATGCGTTGCACGCCTTTGAAGGCCCAGTCCAGAATGGCAGCCCCGGAAAACAGGGCGATGCCGAACAGCAGCGTCAGCAGCCGGACCTCCGCAGAAAATGGAACCAGGAACGAAAACAGCGCCAGCAAGACATAGGAGCCAGCGGCCAGCACCAGCCGGATCGGGAGAATCTTGCTGACCATCTCCGGCATCTGCGCGGATCCCGACGCAATGGCGCGCGTGCCAAACGTCATCAGGCCGAGATGCGTTGCCAAAGTGAAGTACACAACAACGGCCTGCGCGAAATTGATCTCCCCGAAATGCTGCACGCCCAGCGTGCGCGCCAGATACGCCAAGGCCAGAAAAGCCACAAAACGGCTGACGGCATAGCAAATGGCCAGAAAGGAATAGTTCTTGAGGATGGACGGTCCGAGCGCCCGCGGGTGCGGCGCGGCATACTGCTCCGGGGAAGCCGTTCCCAGTGTGTTCGTCTGGTTCTCCGTCAATCGACTGGTTCTCTCCTCGCAGACTTTCGGAGATCAAGACTGCGGGTTTCGGAACCTGCGCGGTTAGACCGCATCCTGAAAAAGATCTCGGATGAGGGGAAACTAGCGCTCCTGCGTCGCGAGGCCGACCTATCATACAACAGAACGAAGACAGCGTGATTCCACGGGCGGAGGAAGTACAATGAAGCGCTGTCATCAGATCCCGCAGAGAGACTTCGCTTGCATCGCCGCAGACCGCTGCGCGGAATTTTGTGGCAAGCAGTGGGTGGAACACCGTGCATCAGAACCACCTGGCAAGCCGGGCGCGGAGGTTGCCTACGAATGGTGTGCCCTCCCTGTTTCGCCCGCCGGCCGTTATCGGCCTGGTGCTGGCCCTTGCGATGACCGCAAGCACGCTGGCCTTCGGGGGAGTCACCACGCTCGGATTTGTCCCCGTCCAGATGGCGGTCGCCGTCTTGGCGATGGTAGTGTTCTGGCAACACGGCTTTCCGCGACTTTCCCGGTTCACAGCCACGGTCGTGGTCACCCTCTGCCTAGTGCCGGCTCTGCAGCTGATCCGTCTACCGCGGTTCGTTGTTGGGATTCTCTCCCCTGCCCGCCTGGAGCTGGCGGACCGTCTCTCCGTTTTCGACCCAGCTCTGCCGCAAAGCCTGGCGCTGACCGTCAATTCCTACGACACCCGTCTCGCGCTGCTGCGATTGATCTGCTACCTGCTGGTGTTCCTGCTGGCGATGCGGGCTTACCAGTTGAGCGGGGATCAGCCCGTCCTTCTCGCATTGCTCATCGGCCTGGGCGTCTTCGAGGCCGGCTATGGAATCATTCAATATCTGACAGGCTGGCAATACATCTTCTTTTTCCAGAAACAGTTTGATACCGAAGAAGCCACCGGAACCTACATTAACCGGAACCACTACGCCGGTCTGCTGGAAATGGTGATCCCGTTTGTGCTGGCGCGAGTGCTGATCGGACCCGGTTCCCGCCGGGACGGGAGGCCGCTCTGGCGCCGTCTGCTGACCGCTTCGCGTTCCTCTCGCATCCTGCGCGATGCGGTCATTTTGCTTGTCCTGGTGGTCGGGCTGTTGTTCTCCCGTTCCCGCATGGGAATCGCCGCCGCGCTGCTGGGCGTGGGGCTTGCAGCGGCACTCGTGCACCGGCAGGGTCACCGCTCCGTTGGCATCGGCCTGCTGCTCGTCCTGCTCCTGGCGGGAGCCTATGCTTCCTGGATTGGGCTGTCTCCCGTTGTGGAGCGGTTTGCCCACACGCAGCAACGCGGCATCTTAGAGGAGAATCGTATCCCGGTGTGGCGCGATACCGTGGCGCTGATCCGGGACTTTCCCATGTTTGGAACCGGGCTCGGCACCTACACGTGGTCTAGCCTGCACTACCAGTCCGATCTGCTCAGCGTGCGCTACGACCATGCCCACAACGACTACCTGGAATTGGCCGCGGACCTCGGCGTGCCCGCGGCCGTGGCGTTTTGGGTGGGCATCTGGAGCCTGCTGGGGAAAGTCTCGCGGCAGGCGCTCCGGCTTCATCATTCGCACGATCAGATCCTGGCTGTCGGTTGTGCTGGAGCCCTGCTGGCGCTGTCGCTGCATTCCCTGACCGATTTCAACCTCCAAATTCCTTCCAACGCATTCCTGTTCGCCTGGATTGCAGGCACGGCGGCCGCGCTGGTGCAGAAGGGCTGGGAACTGGGATAGCTTCCTGTTTCAAAGGGAGGCGAACAGAGGCCGCTGCTAACCTTGGAACGCTCCTTGCAGCAGCGAGCGGCCCGCGCGGTACGCGACTCCAAAAGGCCGAAGCGGATAATAGAAAAAGGCCAGCGAAGGAGGAAGCGGCCAGAGCGCGCATTCCGAGGCGGTGGGAACCAGCAGGCGGCTGGCAATGAGCCGGAGCTTCTGCGCTGGCCCTGGCGCCAGTTGCAACGCTAGCCGCGTGTTGTCCCAGGGGCTCAGCCGATCCGGGGGAACGGGAAATATCTTGGGCTGCGGCCGTGGCAACTCCAGCGACACACCCGATGGGAGTGGCGTGCCGAGCAAGACGTGACACAAACTCAGGCCCCATCGCACCAACTTCTCCCAACCTCGCCTGCTAGCCTCCGCCGCAACTGCATCCCAGTCCACCGCCCCAAGCACTCGAAGTTGGTGCAGGTCCACGAGCCACTTCAGGCCCTGCCAGTTGTGGCGGGCGGCATGGATCAGCAGAAACAGCGCCTGCCATTCCGAGCCGAGCGCATACACCGGTGCGCCGAGGAAGGCCTCTTCGCGCGCCTCCGCCCACAGCGCCTCCATGCTCTCCTTCGCGTGAGGCGGGTCCCACAGCAAGCCCCAGTGCAGCTCGACGTCGTAGCGCATCTCGCCGTCCGCGCGCCACAGGGCCGTTTCGATGCTGTTGCGCATCATGCGCTCCGTCAGCACCCACCGCGGGAATGCGGCTTGATAGCCTCGCGCCCGCAGCAGCGCGAAGGCCTCTGCCAGGCGCGACGGCGGCACCAGAA
>JBGPJR010000090.1:0-7060 GCA_041485545.1 Terriglobia bacterium | reverse complement strand
GCCAGCGTGATATCCACAACCAGACGCTTGTTGCCGTTCTTCATCAGAACGGAACTGTCCGCGGCGTTCTGACACGGAGCCCCGTTGCAGGTGACGTCCAGCACCTTCAGCGGCTCCATGATGAGCGTGTCCTTGTTCAGGTTCTGGAGCACAAACTCGATGTTGGGCGAATGATCCACCAGGATCTGGTAATGGAAGGGATCGCCCACCCACACGGCAGTGCGCTCCAGCCGCGTCGCGAAGGACAGTTCGGCGGCAGGGCCCTGCTCACCCGGGGCGGTCGGTCGCCGGACGGCAGGCTGGGACGGCTCGCCGGTCAGCATTTCTTCATCCCCAGCATCTTCCATGCCGCTGTCATCGGGCTGCTGTTGCGCCGGTTGCTTCGCCTGCTGCCCCCCCTGGGGCGTCTGCCCCCAAACCGATCGAGGTGCGGACATCAGCAGAAACACAAAGAGTCCCAGTGCCAGCGAGGCCCAGAACGTCCGGTTCTTTCTCGCCGCGATCCGGATGTTGTATGTCATAACTTCTTCCGCCTTTCAAAAAGCTCCATCAAGGGATCCATGAAGGGTTTCCCCACCTGCAAAAACATGCATTCCATTCCCAGAGAAAAGAACAGGTCCCGCAATTCCGCCTTGCGGCGCTGGATCACGGTGCTGAACCGCTTGCGCTGACCTTCGGAGAGGCTGAGCAGCAATTCTTCGCCGCTTTCCGCCGAGCGCAGGCGGAGCAGGCCGCGGCCCTCGGGGAGCACCGTTTCCAGTTGGTCTTCAAAGACGATCGGCACCACGTCGTGTTTGCGGGCCAGAGCCTTGAAATCCGGCACCTCCGCCAGTTCGCTCGCCAAGGGTCCGGTCACGAAATCGGAGAGCAGAAAAATAATGGCCATGCGCCGCAACCGGCTCCGCAGGAAGCGCAGCGCCAGCTCCCAGTTGGTTCCCTTCTGGGTGTCCTGCAAGCCGTAAAGCTTGTCGATGATCCGCCAGACGTGTCCCTGGCCCTTGCGGGGCGGCTCAAAGGCCTCCACGCGGTCGCTGAAGGCCAGAAAACCCAGGTGGCAATTATCGGCGATGGCGGAGAAGCCCAGCGTGGCCGCTACCTGGATGGTGCGCATGCGTTTGGAGAAACGGGCCGTGGAAAAGCGCATCGAGCGGGAGACGTCCACGACCAGGAAGACCACCACTTCCTTTTCTTCGAAGTGGCGCTTCAGGTACAGCTCCTGCATGCGCGCGGACACGTTCCAGTCGACGCGCCGCAGATCGTCGCCAAGCTCGTACTTGCGATGCGTCTCGAACTCGTAGCCGGTGCCTTTGAAGCGGCTGCGGCTCTGGCCAAACTGCAGGCTGCGGATGCGGCGCGAGGCCGCCAGCTCGATGTAATAAAGTTCCTCGGCCAGTTCGGGCGGAAGCAAAACAATCCTCCTTACGGAATCGCGGTGCGGCGCAGCACTTCGGCCACGACCTCGTCGGTTCCCACATTTTCCACTTCGGCCCGAATCGTGCGCACGATGCGGTGATGGAGCACGTCGGTGGCTATGTACTTCACATCGGCGGGGGAAACGTAATCCCTCCCGCGGAAGAACGCCGTGGCGCGGGACATGGCGAGCAAGTGCTGGTAGGAACGCGGCGACACTCCGTATTGCACCATTTCCTTGACGATCGGCAGGCAGTCCGGATTGGAGCTGCGGGTGGCCTGGCCGAGGGCCACGATGTAGCGGCGGACCTTGTCGTCCACATGCACCTCGTTGGCCATACTGCGGATGCGCACCACGGTCTTGGGATCGCACACGGGGTTCACGCGAACCTCTTCCAGGCGGGCCTTTAGCATTTCGAATTCATGCTCCGGCGTGGGGTAAATCACGCGGATCATCATGGCGAAACGGTCCAGCTGGGCCTCGGGGAGTGAGAAGACTCCTTCCTGCTCCACCGGATTCTGCGTGGCCAACACCCAGAAGGGATCTTCCATCGGGAAGGTTTGCTCGTGGATGGTTACCTGGCGTTCCTGCATGGCCTCCAGCAGCGCGCTTTGGGTCTTCTGTGGGGCGCGGTTGATTTCGTCCGCCAGAACGATGTTGGCGAAAATGGGACCTTTCTCGGTGCGGAACTCGGCCATGCGGCTGTCAAACATTCGGGTGCCCAGAATGTCGGCGGGCAGCATGTCCGGGGTGAACTGAATGCGCTGAAACTTGGCCTTGAACGTGCTGGCTACGGCCGAGACCAGGAGCGTCTTGGCCAAGCCGGGGACGCCCTCCAGCAGGACGTGGCCGGAGCCCGCCATCTCTCCCTCGCCCTTCTTAAAGGAGTACGGAATGCGTCCGAACAAAGCGATGAGGACCTTTCGCACCAGATCCTCCTGTCCGATCACCACGCGATGAACCTGCTCTTCAATTGCATGAATGACTTCCCACGCTTGCTCGTGGGTTCGAAGCTCCATAACCTGTTCCAAAGTTGTATTCCTCCTTTAAGTGCCGCGCCGCAGCCAGCCTACAAGAAAATTCCTGCCAACATACACAAGAAAGCCGCCGTTAGAAAGTAAAAAAACAGATCCTGCCGCGTGGGATTGGACTGATAGCCCGCCAGCGGACGGCCACTGAACAGGATCTCGTCAATAGCGGCATCCACCTGGCGGTTGTCCTCCCCGCGGAAGAAGTGCGCGCCAGTTCGCTCCGCCAAGTCGCGCAGCGTCCGCGCCTGCGCCCGCGTGATCAAGCGTTCGCCCGTGAGCAACGTGGCGTACTTCACAATCTCTCTGCCCTTCATTTGCAGCGGCACCGGGGCTCCCGTGGCGGTGCCGAGGCCGAAGGTGTAAACCTTCAGGTGCCTGCGAACGACCTCCCCGAGCGGCTCCTGCCACTGCCCGATATTGTCGTCGCCGTCGGAGACCAGGATGAGCACACGGCGGCGCTTTTTTGCCTCGACCGGGTTCACCTGGTCATCGGCCTGAACGACCCGAACCCCGCTGATCAGAGCCGCCCCCATGTTCGTGCCCAGGATGGGCTCCTCCGTCTGATTGAGATAATCGAAGTAGAGCAGCAGGGTCTGCGGATCGCGCGTCAGGTAAGACAGCACGACGCTGTTCATATTGAAGGAGACCAAGGCGTAGCGGTCCTCCGGCTGCTTTTCCAGGATGAACTTTTGGATGATCTGCTCGGCACGTCCCAGCCGGTTCGGATCCATGTCGCGCGCAAACATGGAGGGGGAGATGTCCAGCATGAAGATGACGTCGGTGGGTTGGGGTACGGCACGCAATTCCCGCCCCAGGATCTGCGGATAGGACAGGCCCAGGATCATGCCCGCCAGGCTCAGGGCAAACAGCGCGCCGCGCAGCCATCCCTGCCCGGCCCAGGAAATCCGCGAGATTTCTTCCAGGTTTTCGAGGTTGCCGAAGCGCTTCCGCATGCGGTGGTGATGCCAGATCCCGATGCCCCAGAACAGCAGGGCGACGGGGATCCCCAGCAGCAGCCAAAGGTACCTTGGATAGACAAACTCCATGACGTGTCAACCGTGCGCGGAAGACCTTCTCCGGCGGCTTGTGGCGGCGACGATACTTGGCGAGAGGCCCCGCGGCAGCTTCACGAACGGAGGCCTAGTCCGATCCGTACGACCGAGTCCGCTTGTGTCTGAACCGCTCTCCTTAACCTGCCAGCTCCGGAGGAAGCTCCTTTTGCTTGGGCTTATTTTCCTCCTCCATCAGCAGCTTCACCTTGCCTGTGCCTTCGGCCGTCAGCATCTTCCGGATGTAGTTGATGTACTCAAAATTATATTTGGCGTCCCAATCGGTCGGGGTCAGCCGCAGCGATTCCTGCAGAGTGTCCTGCGCCCCGAGCAGGTTTTCCTCCAGCAGGTTGGCATCCTTCTTGGTGGATTGCTGATAATCGATGACGGCCTTGCGGAATCCGATCTCGCCCCGCAGCAGATAAAACCGGCCATCGGTCGCTTGGCCGGTGATCTCGTCCTCTTTCTCCAAGCGTTCCGCGGCGTCCTGGTACCGCTTCATGCCGTAGAGCAGACGCGCCTGGTTCAGGAAGAGATTCTGGCGGTCGCGGGGCGGAATGAGGCGGATGGCCCCGAAGCCGCGCAATTTCGCCTCCACGTTCTCGTAGCGCTTCAGGGCGCCGTCCGGATCTCCGTGGCCATAATCCGCAGTCGCCTGGTCCATCTCGTTCAGCATCGAGCCGTACTGCAGGCCGACGAAGGCGACCACCGCCAGCACAAACGCAGCCACGATCTTAGCGACCGTCTTGCCGTACCGTTTCCTCGCCATCGAACCCTCCACTTCCTATAAGAGCGCAGCCAGCCACACGGAACAAAACTTGCGGTTCTCCCGGCTTCCCAACTTGCGCCCGCAATCCAATGGGCACGCGCAGCCACACTGCCAGCCCTACGAGAGCAACCTGCTTTCCAGTGCTGCTAAAAACCTGCACGATGCAAGGGCAGGCTGTCTGAATGGCTCTCCCATCGCTTCAAAAAACCAGGGTAGGCTATATCATGAACCGGAAAACATGTAAAGACAAATTCACAGAACAGAAATACTACCCACGTTCATTTCCTATGTATTATCGGGCAGGTTGGGGAACGGCGTCAAGCCCGCCGGCGCGTCCATGCGCCGGGGCCGCAGCGTGTGGTGGACACAAGGCAGCAATGTAGCAATGCTCCGTCGCTCCGAGCGCCGGGGCGATTGGCTGGATGTGGACGGCAGGCAGTTTAGTACTGCACGTCCAGGGTGATGGGTGACAGCAGCGTAAACAGCATCAGAGATTCCGCGGGGATGCGGACCGGTTGCGGCCCGCGCACGGCCTGGACCACGGCACCGCCAGCGGCGCCGACGCCCGCCCCAATCAGCCATTCCGGGTTCCCTCCGGCCATCGCGCCCAGCAGGGTGCCCAGCAGGCCACCGCCGCCTGCAAAGATGGCCGTTTGTTTGCCGCGCGCATTTCCCTGCTCTTGGTACGTGCTGGTGAGGATGGCCACGGACTTGCTGTCGAAGTTGATCGCGGTCAGCTCCAACGTCACCGCCGCGCGGCCGCGGAATCGCCCCGGCTGCTCGATGGCGGTCAGCCGGCCGATGGCTTGCGCGCCCACGGGAAGCACCACGCGGCCATCCACGGTCAACGCCGTGTCCACGGTGGCGTGAAACACTTCGCCCGGATAGCTCCTTGCCGAGTCAATCGAATCCGCCATGCGCACCGCGATGGTGCTGCCGGCGGGGATGGTCAGCGAAGCTGCCCGCACCGCCACCGTCATCCCGGCGCTCAGCGCCACCACGCAGAGCGTTTGCATCAAAGCCTTCATCATCTCTTCCTCCCTTGAGCCCGTTCGGCCCGAACTAGCATCAGCATAGCAAAGGATGCCGCCGACCTGCCTGCGATTGTGTTCCTCCGCGCAGTTCCCCAAAAGATTCAAGACCGCAGAACCCAGCGCTGGAATGGCCGGCGTTTTTGCGGGAACCCGCTGCTGTTGCCTTGCGCTACAATGCTTTTCATGAGGTTCGCTGGCATGTTTCCAAGGCTGACGAGCTCCGGTCGTGGCACGTGGCGTGGTTTCGCAGGGCTGACGCTGTGGATGGCCCTGGCCTTTCCGATTGCCGCTCGCACGCAGGAGCGCCGCGCCTATGAGGGCGTGGTGAGCTGGAAAGGGAAGACCATCGGAACCGTGATTCTGGTCGAGATCGACAGCAACCGTGCCGTGTCGGGATGGATCCGCCTGGGCAAGCTGCAGCCGATCGAGCAAGGCTCTGTGGTGGATGACGGAGTGGAGTTTCGCGCCGCGGGCAATACCTACCGCATTGACGAGCGCCGGGGTCGGATCGCGTACTCGGGTCCGGATGGCGACGGCGACCGGCTGCTGAAGAGTCTCACGCGGCTGACCGGGTCCCTCCGGGAGCTGGTGGAGGAGACACAGGAATCACAAGGCCCGACGGCCGCGCTGGAGGTGAACGGGCGGCGGCGGGAGCTGCACTACGGCGCCCCGGCACTCTGGAAAAATCAGGGGCAACCCTTCGAGAATTTTACCCGCCTGGAGGAGCTCATCGGGAAAGACCTCTCCCTATGGGTCGCCGACGCCGATCTGCGGACTGGAAGGATTGTCGTGGTTGAAGAACCGGAAGGAATGGATATCCCCCTCAAGGCGCCAAAGAAGCCCAAAGAGGATAAGAAGAAGTGAGCCCCCCCTGCGCGCGCGTCGCTTTTTAGCGCAACTAAAATCTTCATATCAACAAGAAAATAAATAACTTACCACGGCGTCGCGGCAGTGCGCGTTTTTTGGTATAATCAGTTGTGATTCAAACTGCTCTTCGAATTGAATTCTGGCGAATTTCAGCTTGAGATTGGGATAGGAACAAGGTTGCTGCTGCGCCACATGATGCGGCCCATCAGTTGAGGCTCAATCACGGTGTCTAAGGAACTCAGTCGCAATGTTCGCAAGGCAGTGCTGCCCAACGGGTTGACGCTGCTCACCGAATCCATGCCCCACGTGCGCTCCATCGCCCTGGGTATCTGGCTCAACGCCGGTTCCCGCCAAGAAAAGCCCGAGAAGAGCGGGATTTCCCATTTCATCGAGCACATGGTGTTCAAGGGGACCCGCAACCGGACGGCCGAACAGATCGCGCGCTCCATGGATTCCATTGGCGGCCACCTGGACGCCTTTACCGCCAAGGAGTGTGTCAGCTTCAATGCGGTCGTCCTGGACCAGCATTTCACGGCGGCGCTGGATGTATTGAGCGACCTGGTGCTCAATCCCTTGTTCGATCCGGCGGACATTGCGCGTGAGCGCGGCGTCGTTTTGGAAGAGATCAAGTCCGAGGAAGACAATCCGGACTATCTGCTGCATGAGATTTTCTCGGCTAAGTTCTGGAAGAACCATCCGCTGGGCCGGCCGATCTTGGGTACGCGGCAGACGGTCGGGGGACTGGACCGTAAATCCATCCAGGACCAGTTTGAGCGTTCCTACCGACCGAACCACATGGTGATCGCGGCCGCCGGACACCTGGAGCATCATCGCGTAAAGGAACTGGTAGAGAAACGTTTCCGGCATCTCGCGCCCGGCAATCATCGCGCGGCCGAGCG